>DAHUXR010000143.1 GCA_027307045.1 Acidobacteriaceae bacterium | reverse complement strand
GTCCAAGGCAGCGGCACTGGCCTGGTAACGCTGCCAGCCCTCAGCTTTTCCGCCGTCTTTAACATAGGCGCGCCACGCGTAATTGTTGATTTCCTGCCCCTGCGGTGTTCCCGCGGTCAAATTGGCGGCCCGCGCCAGATACCAGTAGCCGCGATATTGATCACGGTTCCTGCCATTCAACAGAGCCAGCCCCATGCCGTAAACCCACTGCGCATTATTCGGATCGCTGGCCACGGCCTGCTCCAACGCCATGCGCGCCTGCGGGTAATCTTCTATCGCCAGATAACTCAGACCAACCGCGCCATTCAGCATGATGGCGACTTGCTGTTTGAGCACCTGAAAGTTTCTATCCAGCATGCCTTCAGGCTTGCCCAACTGATCAAGGCTGCTCATGGCGGAATTCAACTGCGTCAGCCGGTTTGCCGTCGCGGTTTTATCGCGCGACGCCGACGACATGTCCTGGTTGAGGACCGCTACCGCAATCGGATTACCGGGTGAGATGGCCAGCAATTCTTTAGCTCTCTTCTCACTCTGCGACTGATGTCCTAACCGAAGATTGTCCCAGACAAGAAACTCCAGAGCGTCCGTTTTCAATTTGCTGCTGCCAGCCATGGATACATATCGATCCATGGCAGCGATGCGCTCGGATATGGTGGACTGCTTGATGGCGTCAGCGTACGCGCTGATGCTGCCGCCAGATTCCGCGGCGCAAGAGACTCCGGCAATCGCGAGAAGCAGAATGATCGACAACCTGAACGAGACCCGTGTCGGTAATTTCAGCCACTCTGAAGAAGCAGAGTTGCTTCCGGAATTTGTAGCCTTCAACATGGGTCCTCTCGGAATGTTGGTTATATGCTGCATTGGATGCTCATAGCTGTGCTGCTGCTGGCCGGAAGCTCACCTTAGATCGGGGACTACGTAAAGAAAAATGCCCGCAAAAAATGAATGGGCAGGGATTGCTCCCCTGCCCGGTTAAGTCAAAACGCACTGCTTAGGCGTTGCTTAATACGCGCTCGCGCGTTTCCGCGTCCTGCCGCTCTTCCAGGCGCGAGCCGGGAAGCGCAACCTCCAGTACTTCTTCAATCGTGCTGCAGAAGTGCAGGTTCACGCCCTCAAGCTGTTCCGGAGTCAGGTCTTCCTCCACGTTCATGCGATTGTCCGCCGGGAAGAGTATGTCTTTCACCCCCGCGCGCTTTGCGGCAAGGAATTTTTCCTTCACTCCGCCGATCGGCAAAACATTTCCGCTCAGCGTCAACTCGCCCGTCATCCCGGTCAGCGGACGCACCGGAGTATCTTTCAGCAGCGAAACGAGCGCAGTCGCCATGGTCACTCCGGCCGAAGGGCCATCTTTTGGAATGGCGCCCGCAGGCACGTGGATGTGAATGTCATGGTCCTTGAAAAACTCCTCTGGGATCGCGAGCTTTTCCGCGTTCGAACGCACCCATGTCAACGCCGCCTGCATGGATTCCTGCATCACCTGGCCGATCTGTCCGGTCATGGTGAAGCCGCCCTTGCCCTTCATCTTATTGGCTTCGATGAACAGAATGTCGCCGCCCGCCGGTGTCCACGCCAGGCCCACGGCCACGCCAGGTCGCTTCGTGCGCTCGGCAATTTCAGTATCGATGCGGATCTTGATTCCGCCCAGAAATTCCTGCACCACTTCGCGCGTTACGGTCAGTTTTTCTGTGTTGCCTTCCGCAATGCGGCGCGCCTGCTTACGGCACACCGTGCCGATGTTGCGTTCCAGGTTGCGCACGCCTGCCTCGCGCGTGTAATGCCGGCTGATAAACCGGACAGAATCTTCCGGGAATTCAATCTGTTCTTTGGTCAAGCCATTTTCTTCAATCTGCTTCGGAATCAGATAGCGCTCGGCGATGTGCGCCTTATCGTCTTCCGTGTAACCCTGCAGCTCGATGATCTCCATGCGATCGCGCAACGGCTCGGGAATCGTATCGAGCATGTTGGCCGTGCAGATGAAAAGCACTTTCGACAAATCAAACGGCACGTCCAGATAGTTATCGCGGAACGTGGAGTTCTGCTCCGGATCAAGCGTTTCCAGCAGCGCCGATGATGGATCGCCACGGAAATCGCGTCCGAGTTTGTCCACTTCGTCCAGGACGAAGACGGGATCGTTGGTCTCCGCGCGGCGCAGACCTTGCATGATCTGTCCCGGCAAAGCGCCTATGTATGTACGGCGATGCCCGCGAATCTCCGCTTCATCGTGCACGCCGCCCAATGAGAGGCGTACAAATTTCCGCTCCAGCGCGCGCGCAATGCTGCGCCCGAGTGAAGTCTTGCCCACGCCGGGAGGTCCAACAAAGCAGAGGATTGGCCCTTTCATGCTCGGCTTGAGCCGGCGCACGGAGAGGTAATCCAGAATGCGGTCTTTTACTTTTTTCAGATCGTAGTGGTCCGCATCCAGCACTTCGGCGGCTTTCTTGATGTCCACCACAACGCCGCTCGACTTGGCCCACGGCAAAACCGCCAGCCATTCAATGTAGTTGCGCGTCACGGAGTAGTCCGCCGCCATTGGCGACATGCGGGCCAGCCGGTTCAGCTCCTTGGTGGCTTCCTTCTTTACTTCCTCGGGCATGCCGGCGGCTTCAATCTTCTGGCGCAGCTCTTCAACGTCGCGCTGGGTTTCATCCTGCTCACCCAGTTCTTTCTGGATGGCCTTCATCTGCTCGCGCAAATAATATTCGCGCTGCGACTGCTGCACCTGGTCCTGCACTTCATTCTGGATCTTGTTGCGCAGCTGCTGCACTTCCAGTTCTTTTGCCAGATGATGGTTGATGGCCTGCAGCCGGTGGCTTACGTCCGGCGTTTCCAGGATTTCCTGCTTGTCTTTAGTCGATAGGAACGGCAGCGACGAAGCGACAAAATCCACCAGCCTGCCGGGCTCTTCAATGTTGATCGCCACGGTCTGGAGTTCGTCGGACAAAGTAGGCGAACCAGCCACAATCTGCTGGAACAAGGTCAGGACGTTGCGCTGTAGCGCTTCAATCTCCGGCGAAGCTTCCGGCTCCGCGTCAGGAATCGGCTCAACGTTGGCGCGCAGGAACGGCGTTAGCTGGCTAAAGTCCTGCAGCTTGCCGCGCGTCAGGCCTTCAGTAAAAACAAACAGGCTCTGGTTCGGCATCTTGACCACTTTATGCACGGTGGCCAGCGTTCCAATGGCATATAAATCAGTAGGTTGCGGTGCATCCACGCGGGCTTCACGCTGGGCCACCACCAGTATTGTCTTCTCTTCACCCAGTGAATTGATCAGTTGAATGGAGCTCTCGCGTCCCACCGTCAACGGCAGGACCGCGTGCGGGAACAGCACGGTGTCACGGACCGGCAGGACCGGTATGCTCTTCTGCTGCTCCTCAGTTAATGTTGGGCGCTGATCAGGCGTCACAGCGATAGGCTCAATATTGGTAGTCGATTTTGTTTCAGACGCCATAAATTTATCCTTGATATAAGTACGCTCACATTTGATGATCGTAACATTTGAAAAGATGCAGTTGCGGAACTAAAGAGCCGAATTGTACCATTGTTTTCTACGGCTTATTGTGACTTTTGTCACTCTGCCGACACCGCAAAAACCGCTCCTATTCGGTGCACAGAAGCCATCCAGATAGGATACGGGGGCAAAATCACCTTCCTACTTCGCCCCCGGGTACACGCCCAGCACTTTTACAAAACCAGCAATCTCTTCCAGATGCTTTAGCGCCAGCTTCATGGCTGGCTCCTCGCCGCACAGCACGTCCACATAAAAACGATATTCCCACGGCTTGCCCCGCACCGGGCGCGACTCAATCTTGCTCAGATCGAGATCGCGCAGGGCAAAAACGCTCAAGGCCTTGAACAGCGCTCCGGAGACGTTCTTCAGTGAGAACACCAGAGAGGTCTTGTTGGCCCTCGCCGCAACTTTCTTCTTCTTGTCGATCAGGAAGAAGCGCGTGAAGTTCTGTTTGTTGTCCTCCAAACCGGACATCAGCACTTTACCGTCATATTCTTTTGCCGCCTGGCTGCTGGCGATCCCCGCCGTATCTCGCAGGCCTTGCGCCATGATGTGCTTCACGCTGCCGGCCGTGTCATAAAAAGGAACGGCCGCCACCCCCCGATTTTTGCGAAAATGGTGCTTGCGGAAAAAATTTCGGCACTGGTCCAGCGCCACCGGATGCGAAAGCACCTGGCGAATGTCTTTGAGCTTCACTCCCGGAGCGGCAATCAGGTTGTGCGCGATCCGCAGTCGCATTTCCGCGTGAATAAAAACGTCACGCTCAAGCAAAAGGTCAAGATGCTCGCCCACGGGGCCGGCCAGCGTGTTCTCCACGGGGATCACCGCGGCGGCGGCACGGCGTGAATCCAGCGCGTCAAACACCTGAACGGAAGTGGCGCACGCCAGCACATCCGCGCCGCGCACAAGCTGCAACGCCGCCTGATGGCTGAACGCTCCTCGCTCGCCCTGGATGGCTACCTTCATGGTGAATAACAATATAGTGTTCGACGCTGCGCTGCCAGCCTTCGTGAATACTGTGGCATTACGGACGGGTTGGCCTCACTTCGATTTATGTGAGAGTTCAAAAAACAAAAGCATTTTCCAATCGGAAACCTTAATCAGAACAGACGGCAGAGACTCTGGACAAGCACCCGCTACTTAAATCTGCAAATCAACCAAACATCTGTGAAACAAAGGCTTAAAGCTAACCCACTCCAGCAGCTCTCGATTTCTAGCAACCGCCTTAGCCCTGTTAGCTTCCAAGCTATTGACGAGATTGTTAGCTACTTTACAAAAACGTTAACCGACGAGAACGGATTGTGAGGGTGACATGCTTTGGACTCTATTTGTAGTTTTGCTTGTTCTCTGGCTGTTGGGAGTAGTCAGCAGCTACACCATGGGTGGATTTATCCACATACTTCTGGTGTTGGCTGTGATCGCGCTGGTATTCCAGTTGATCACCGGCAGACGCGCCGCGGTCTAAGCCCGTAATAGGCAAAGCCCCGTTCAGGCAAACCGCAGGCACTTGAACCCGAGCGAACTCCTCGGACAACATTGCAACCACGGAACGGCAGGCATGCGTTTGTCCCGCTGCCCGTACGAACATCAATCAGCAGGAACAAACCAACTTAAGGGGAGGAATCATTATGGATAAGGAACGCATTAAAGGGAAAGCAGAAGACGTTGCAGGCCGCGTTGAGCGCCAGGTAGGCGAGTGGATCGGCAACGATAAGGCCCAGGCCGAGGGTCTGGCGAAACAGGCTGAAGGCAAGGCCCGCAACGCCGTCGGCAAAGCCAAAGACGCCGTGCGTGACGCCGCCGACAAACTGCACGAGAAAAAGATCGAAAAGGACGAAGATCGCCTTGAGCGCGATAAAGACGTGGCGTAGCTCCGTAGCTGCTGCAACAAAAGGGGCGCCCTTAGGGGCGCTCCTTTTGTTTTGAGTGGAACGGGGCTGTCCACCGACAGATCAGGCTTTGCACAAACAGCAAATCTCACCACGGCTGAACAGGGACGAGACGGATGTGCAAACTTAAAAATGGTCCTGATTGGCCTTTTTGATCCGTGTAGATCAGTGTTATCCGTGGTGAGGGTGGGTCTTGCAAAGCGCGGCGTATCACCAAAGTGACTCGCCATAGACCGCCTGCTTATGGCATTCTTATGGGCATGAAAACCAAAAACATGCGTGAGCTGGAAAAGATGTGGGCCAAAAAGGCCTCGGAACAAAGCAATCCGCAGAAGAAGGCAGGCACGCCCGTGCGGCAGGCTCCAACCCACACTACACGCGCCGCCAGAAAATCCTCACGCGGACGCTAACGCCGTTACGGTTCAATCAACAGGTTTCCTGCCCGGTCTTTTTGATATCTCAGGCCAGGTGGAATTACCGTGGTTGCGCTGTATTCAGTGATAATCGCCGGCCCGCGATAATGCCTGCCCTGCTGGATTGAAGACCGTGGGATGATCTGGGTCTTATAGCGCCGTCCGGCAAAGTGGACCATCTGACTGGAAGCTTTGAGCCTGCCCTGTTCTTCACGGATCTTTAGCCGCGAGAGTTTTTCCGGCGAAGCCACGCGCCCGCGCATTCTTACGGTCACGATTTCCAGATCGCGCTCCGGGCTGCTGTAACCATAGCGGCGCTTGTGCTCGGCATGGAACCGCTTCAGCACGTTGGCCGTGTAGGGCAGATTCAGTTCATATCCCTGGCCGCGATAGCGAATGTCACAGCTCGGCTCAAACACTGCGCTTCCCTGCCAGTCTTCTTTCTTTAGCTCCGTCGCGATGTTGCGTTTGAGTTCGGCAAAAATGGGATCGAGCCGCGTGGAGAAGGCTGCGCCGGGCGCCACGCGGAACAAGATTGTCCGCGAATGGTCTTTCACTACGTCGCTGATAAGAATCCCCAGCGCTGAGAGCGCGCCGGGATACGCAGGAACAATCACGCGCGGAATCCGCAAAGCATGGGCCATGTCGCAGGCATGCATGCCGCCCGCTCCGCCAAAGGCAACCAGCGAGAACTGACGTGGATCGTGCCCGCGCTCAATCGAAACCACGCGCATCGCTTTTTCCATGTTGGCATTGACCACGCGCACCACCCCGGCGGCAAACTCTTCCGGAGAAAGGCTGCTGTGATTTTTCTTCAGCCATTGAGCAACGATCTTTTGCGTGCGCGGCAGATCCAGTTGAAATTCGCCGCCAAGAAACTGGTCGGCAGGGAGACGGCCAAGCAAAAGATTGGCGTCAGTCACGGTGGGACGCTCGCCTTTGCCATAACAGATTGGGCCGGGATCGGCGCCGGCCGATTCAGGTCCCACACGCAAAGCGCCGCCGGCATCAAAGCGCGCCAGCGATCCTCCACCCGCGCCGACCGTATGAATATCGAGAACGGGCACGCGCACAGGAAGTCCCGCGACATCGGCTTCATTGGTCGTTGTAGGCTGGCCGTCAATCAGCGCGACGTCGGTCGAAGTGCCGCCCATATCAAACGTGATGATGCGATCAAAGCCGCTGCGCTTTGCCACAGCGGCCGCTCCAACAATGCCGCCCGCTGGCCCTGAAAGCACCGTGCGTACTGGCTGCTCTGCCGCGGTGGCCAGCGCGGTAATGCCGCCACTGGATTGCATCACAAAAATTTGTGAGTGGACCGCAGGCGCCGGGGTCCCCGGACCACGCCGCTTTTGCGCGGGCTGGGGTGGAGTCGCCCCCGCCTGCGATGACGGATTTTGTGGCACAGGCCGGGGCCCCCACCCAAGCCCGGTTTTGGCTTGGTGGGGTGGAGGTACTCTTGCCTCTGCTCGTTCCTGCCCCGACGACAGTCTTTCTTCCAGCTTTTGCAAGTAACTCTGCATCACCGGCTGCAAATACGCGTTGACCAGCACCGTGCTGGCACGTTCATATTCGCGGAACTCCGGCAGTATCTGGTGAGAGACAGAGAGCGGGAGATTGAGCGCGGCCAGCGCGGCGACCACGGCTTGTTCATTCTCTGGATTGGCAAAGGAAAACAATAAAGAGAGCGCGATGGCCTGCGGATTCTCCGCCGCGATTTGCGCGGCAAGAGTCTTTAACGACGCTGCAGTAGGCGCGCGCAGCACTGTGCCTTCGGCGGAAGTACGTTCGTCGACGCCGAAGCGCAACTCAGCGGGCGAGAGAGCGGGGTCCTTCTCAAAGAAAAAATCGTACAGCTTGGGGCGCTGCTGGCGGCCGATTTCGATTGAATCTTCAAAACCTTTCGTCGTTACAAAAGCCACGCGCGCGCCTTTGCGCTGGAGAAGCGTGTTTGTCCCTACGGTGGTCCCGTGCAGCACGACAATCTCCTGCGCATCGCCGGCGATCCTGCTGACCGCATCGGCAATGGACCTGGATGGATCAGCGGGTGTGGAA
This sequence comes from Acidobacteriaceae bacterium, assembly GCA_027307045.1. Lineage (GTDB taxonomy): Bacteria > Acidobacteriota > Terriglobia > Terriglobales > Acidobacteriaceae > Angelobacter. Next base: position 3,469 of record DAHUXR010000143.1, on the reverse strand, counting down.
AAAACTTTCAGGATTTGCAGCGTCGAATCCTGAAGCCAGACACAATCGGTGAAGGTGCCGCCGCTATCGATGGCGATTCGGAGAGGGATGCTCTGGCGCACACGCTTGCTCACTGTTTTATTTTTCAATCGAGTATTCACTCTAACGTTGTCATCCTGAGCGAGCCCGAACCACCGTGAGGGCGAGTCGAAGGACCCCGAAGGTGTTTATGCTACCACGCCGCGGAAAGGCGTTCGCACGAGACCTGCGTTTAGATGCCGCCTCAGCACCACGACGTGCTGTTCCGAGCCGCAGGCGAGGAATCTGCTCCGCTGGTCTTCAGGCTTCCGCAAAACGGCAGCGGAGCCGGTCCCTCACGCTTCGCGTTCGGGATGGCATGTGGGTGTGGATGCAGCGTTGGAGACTCCTATTATTGCGTGCTCACAGTCTTTTCCCCATGAGCAGTCCGTCGATGGAATCGAGATAATAGCGCGGCAGGACCTTCAACACAGAGTAACCATGCTTTTTGTAAAACTTGAGCGCCGGCTCGTTATCGATTGCAACTTCAAGCGAGACGTAATCACAGCCGGCTTGCTTCAACCCGCCTTCAGCGGACGACATCAACAGTGTGCCGATGCCGCTGTGTTGGGCCTGCGGTGAGACATCGATGGTAATGATCTTGCCCATCGAGCGCGAAGCGCGTCGCGGACGAAAGCGGTCCGCAATCACAAAACCAACGATCTCTTCATCCTGCAAACCAACCAGCGAGATCGCCGTGGGCATGCCGACAAAGTACCGCATCTCTTCCTTGGAATAGGCGATGCCTTCGACGAAGCACGATTGATCGATTTCCAGCAGACGCGGGAAATCTTCAGGCTGATAGTTGCGGACATGGATCACGCAAACATTGTACTGGCGTTCATCGGAAACACCTTTGAAACACGGAGGAAAGGAGGAAGCAGAGAGACTAAATCGCGCGTCGGCTCTTTTTGCGGCAATCCTCGCAGACGCCATAGATCTGGAAGTTGTGGCGCGTGGCGTCAAAATGGTATTTGCGCCCAATCTCTTCCTCCAGCTTGTTTACCTCGGGAGAGAAAAACTCGACTGACGCGTCACACTCCGTGCACACCATGTGGTGATGATTGCGACGGTTGAACTGGTGCTCATAGCGCGCCATGCCGTCTGGGAACGGAACGGCGCTGGCCAGTCCGCATTCAGCCAGCAGTTTCAGGGTGCGGTAAACCGTGGTGAATCCGATCTTGGAATCTTTCTTGCGGACGAGGCGGAAGAGCTCGTCGGTAGAGAGATGATCGCGCGTTTCAAGAAAAGTGCGAAGAATAGTGTCGCGCTGGTCAGTGTGCTTCAGCCCGACGCGCTTCAAGTGCTTATAAAATATTTCCTGGGCCTCGCGCATGGATTCGCGCGATGTCGGCGCATGATCGTCAATCCGTGTTTGCAGCATCTCAGTCCTTAAAATAAATGCCAAATGAAAATGAATTTCATTTTCATTATAACTCGTCGCGCAACGATAGATTGTGGTCTGAGTTCCCGTTCCCGTAAAATCTTGGCCCATGGCTACAAGTGTTGCCGCTCCCGCCGCGCGTAAAGGCTTTTTCGGCGTCGCCTTCAGGATCATCTTATGGATTCTCCTACTCGTCATCGTCGCTGGGACGCTGGCATTTCTCTGGTTCTATAACGGCGCTCGCTCCGCCCTGCCGCAGCTCGATGGCAGCATCAGCGTGGCCGGATTGCAGTCGCCCGTACAAGTGGTACGCGATACGCACGGCGTACCGCACATTACCGCGGCAAAGCTGGAAGACCTGTTCTTCGCCCAGGGTTATGTCACGGCGCAAGACCGCTTGTGGCAGATGGACCTCACGCGTCGCGCCGTGGGCGGAGAGATGGCCGAGATTTTTCCCGCGTCCAGCGCGCCGCCAGCGCCGATTTCGCGCGCGACTGCCGCTGTGCGTCCGCGCCAGACCTGGGTGGACTATGACAAGCAGCAGCGCACCATGCGCCTGCGCGTGATTGCCGAGCGCGTAACGCAGCAGCTTTCTCCGCGCGACCGCGCATTCTTTGAGGCATACACCAAGGGCGTAAACGCTTTCATCGACGAGCACAGTAAAAAGCTCCCCATGGAGTTCACCCTGCTTGGCTACAAGCCGCGCCCATGGACAACGGCGGACTCGCTGCTCATCGGCATTGGCATGAGCCAGTTGTTGAACCCGCAGTATGAAACCGAATACTGGCGGGAAAAGATCGGCGCCAAACTTTCTCCGGAACTGATGGCCGATTTGTATCCGCCCGACTCATGGCATGACCATCCACCGGCGAGTGAAGCGGGGTTGCCGACGACTGTCCCCGACGGCTCAGGCAAACGCCCAGGAACCGCAACAGCGCCTTCTTCGCAGCCTCGTGCATCATTCCCTTTGCAGCCGGCTTCTCCTGCACACATGCATGAACCCGACTCCTGCGAAGCCTGCCTGCCTGGCTCGAACAACTGGGTGCTCTCCGGCGCGCACACGGTTTCCGGCAAGCCGCTGCTCTCCAACGATATGCATTTGCCGCACCGCGTCCCCGGCGTGTGGTATGAAGTGCAGCTCCACTCCGGAGACTTTAACGTTGAAGGCTTTTCCCTGCCCGGCCTGCCCTTCATCAGCGTGGGACACAACCAGCGCATCGCCTGGGGATTCACCAACCTCAATCCTGACGTGCAGGATTTGTTCGTTGAAAACTTCAACGCCGCCGGCGAATACCAGACGCCCACCGGCTGGCAGAAACCTGAGATCGATCACCAAATCATTCACGTGAAGGGCAAGCCGGATGTGGCGTTAGATATCACGGTCACGCGGCACGGGCCTATCATCACGCCGCTGCTGCACGGAGAAACGCGGCAGATCGCGCTGGGCTGGCTGGTCTATGATCCGCATGCCATCAGCGTGCCGCTCTTCGAACTTGATTCCGCGCAGAACTGGGACGAGTTCCGCAAAGCGCTCTCCACGTTTGCCACGCCCTCGCAAAACGTGGTCTATGCCGATATTGACGGCAACATCGGCTATCAGCCCATGGGCTTTGTGCCTATTCGCGCCGCCGGTGATGGCACTGTGCCCGTCGATGGCGCAGACGGCAAGCATGACTGGACCGGCTATCTGCCTTTTGACAAGCTGCCCAGCCTGTACAATCCACCCTCGGGGATCATCGCCACGGCCAACGCCAAGATCACGCCCGCGGGATATCCCTATGAGCTGGCAACGCAGTGGTTCCCGCCGTATCGCACCGAGCGCATCTACAAGGTGCTGAAGACGGGCAAAAAGTTTTCTCCTGCGGACATGCTGGCCCTGCAGACCGACATCACCTCTGAATACGACCGCTTCTTTGCCGACAAGATGGTCTATGCAATCGACCACAGCGCCAAAGCCACCGATCGCACGCGCAGCGCCGCAGACCTGATGCGCGGCTGGGACGGACGCATGCTGGCCGACTCCGTGGC
>DAHUXR010000142.1 GCA_027307045.1 Acidobacteriaceae bacterium | reverse complement strand
CGTGGAAATGTTCAAGAAGCAGCTGGACGAAGGCATGGCCGGCGACAACGCCGGACTGCTGCTGCGCGGCATCGGCAAAGACGACGTGGAGCGCGGCATGGTGCTGGCCAAGGGCGGATCGATCACGCCGCACACCAAGTTCAAGGCCGAGATTTACGTCCTGAACAAGGAAGAAGGCGGACGTCATACTCCGTTCTTCAAGGGCTATCGTCCTCAGTTTTACTTCCGCACCACGGACGTGACGGGCGTGGCTGAACTGCCTGCGGGCACGGAGATGGTGATGCCGGGCGACAACGTTTCGTTGACCATTGAGCTGATTACACCGGTGGCCATGGAAAAGGGCTTGCGCTTTGCCATCCGCGAAGGTGGACGGACGGTGGGCGCGGGAACGATCAGCGAGATCATTCAGTAAGTTTAAGGATCGCAGACGAGGGCGCCTGCGGTTCACTAAGTTTTGAGGGCTGGTTTTTATGAGAGAAATTGTTACGTTACAGTGCGGCGATTGCAAAGAGCGGAATTACTCGACGACTAAGAACAAGAAGACGACCACGGGTCGGTTGGAGTTCAAGAAGTTTTGCAAACGTTGCCGCAAGCACACAGGGCATAAGGAAGTTAAGTAAGCAATTAGCAAATGGCAATTGGCAATTAGCCAGAAACTCTGCGCGCGCGGCCTTTAGCCGAGAGTGCTGAAAACCAGAAGACAAGGGCTAATTGCTGAGTGCTAATTACTAATTGCTGGTTACAGGGGCGTAAGCTCAACGGCTAAACTGCCGGTCTCCAAAACCGGACTTGGGGGTTCGAATCCCTCCGCCCCTGCCAGATTTTGGAAAACCGGCCGAACAGGTTGGGCAAGGAAGGGACCAATGGCAAAGGCAGTAACGATGGCGCGCGAAGATCAGGGTAACCGGATGATGCAGTTTCCCGCGCGCGCGAAAGGTTTTCTGACTGACGTCCGCAATGAAATGCGGAAAGTTACTTTTCCGAGCAGAAAAGAAGTCCAGGCCACTACGACAGTGGTCATCATTACGGTCATTCTTTTCGGCATTTACTTTTTCATCATTGACCAGGTGATCGCGAAGGGAATTAATTGGGTGTTGCACCACCACGTGCGGTAGGTGGACACCGGAAAGCCAAGTTGGCAAGCATGACTGAGCAGAACATCAACGCGACTCCCGCTGAAGGCGAACAGGCCCCACCGCCGGAGAATACCAACCCGAACATGAAGTGGTACATCATCCACAGTTATTCGGGCTTTGAGCGCAAAGTGAAGGAATCACTGGAATCGCGCGTACAGGCTTTTGGCCTGGGGGAAAAGATCGGCAAGGTCGTGATTCCCACGGAGCCGGTCACGGAGATCCGCAACGGCAAGAAATATACCGTGGAGCGGATGTTTTATCCCGGATACGTGCTGGTGCAGATGGACCTGACGGGCTTCCGCACCGGGGGCGAAGGCGACCATGTGTGGCATGTGGTGAAATCGACGCCGCGCGTAACAGGATTTGTCGGGACGGCAAACGATCCGACGCCGCTGACCGAAGACGAGGTCAATCAGATTATCTATCGCGTGAATGTGGGCAAGGACAAGCCCAAGATTCGCGTGAAGTTCGAAAAGAACGAGACTGTCCGCATCACCGATGGGCCGTTTGCGAATTTCAACGGCACGGTGGACGAAGTGAACGAAGACCGCGAGACGCTGAAAGTGATGGTAACGATCTTTGGTCGCGCGACACCGGTGGAACTGGAGTTTGGGCAGGTAGAGAAAGTAGCAGCGTAAGTTTTTTGTCCCGAGCGTAGCGAGGGAACCCTATGAGCTGAGATGCTCTTCAGGGAACAAGGATAAGGATTTGCAGGCGAGGGCGCCCTGCGGTCCAACGACAACAGATATTCTCGAAGAACAGAGAGCATATGGCACCGAAAAAAGTACAGACATCCGTTAAGTTGCAGATTGAAGCCGGCAAGGCGACGCCGGCTCCTCCGGTCGGCCCGGCACTGGGCCAGGCGCAGATCAACATCATGGAATTCTGCAAACAGTTCAATGCCCGCACCAACAATAAAGAGATGGCGGGGTTGATTATCCCGGTGGTGATCACGGTCTATACCGACCGTTCGTTTACATTCATCACCAAGACGCCACCGGCGTCGATTCTGCTGAAGCGGGCCGCGGGCATTGCCAAGGGTTCAGGCGCGCCCAACAAAGACAAGGTCGGCAAGGTGACGGAGAAGCAGGTTGCCGATATCGCCAAGCAGAAAATGCCTGATCTGAATGCCGCGTCGCTGGAAACGGCAATCAAGAGCGTGAAGGGCACGGCGCGCAGCATGGGAATTGAGGTTGTAGGGTAGTAAGTTAAATCGCATGTACCACGGCCCGCGGAAGAATGCGGCGCGGTGGGAGATAAGGAAAAAGACAAATGAGTCGCAAAGCAGGAAAGAACATAACCAAATCGCGCGAGGCAATTGAGAAGCGCCAGTATCTATTGAGTGATGCTGTGCCGCTGCTCCAGAAAGTAAAGTTCGCCAAGTTTGACGAGACGGTGGAAGTCACGCTCCGCCTGGGCGTCGACCCAAAGCATGCCGACCAAATGGTTCGCGGCACAGTGGTCCTGCCGCATGGGCTGGGCAAGTCGAAAAAAGTCCTGGTGATCGCCAGCGGAGAAAAAGTCCGCGAAGCCGAAGCCGCTGGAGCCGACATTGTGGGCGGCGAGGAGATGGTGGAGAAAATCCAGAAAGAAAGCTGGACGGATTTTGACGCCGTGATCTCCACTCCGGACATGATGAAGTCTGTCGGCAAACTGGGCAAGGTGCTTGGCCCCAAGGGCCTGATGCCGAACCCGAAGACGGGCACGGTGACTTTCGACATTGCCAACGCGGTAAAAGAAATCAAGGCCGGTAAAGTTGAGTTCCGCACGGACAAGACAGCGCTGGTGCATGTGCCGGTGGGCAAGATTTCGTTCACGCCGGACAAGCTTGTCGAGAATGCCACTGCGGTAATCACGAGCGTGGTGAAAGCGAAGCCGTCGGCGGCCAAGGGCAAGTACATTAAGGGCGCGTACATCTCGTCCACCATGGGCCCCGGGATTTCAGTGGATACCACTCCGCTTGAGACAGCGGCCAAGGCGTAACACTTGTGGCACCGGCGCCCTCGCCGGTGTGGATCAAGTGAGGAGACACAGCCGAGGGCGGCTGTGCCACAAGGACATCGCAGAAAAGGATTCTGACAATGGCGGTCACAAAAGTTGAGGCGATTATCGGGCGTGAGCAAAGCGGAAGCCCGATGCCGAAATCCCGAGCTTTAGCGAGGGACCTCTCAAATCGATCCGCCATAAGAAAAGGACTCTCAGATGGCAGTTACTAAGCAGAAAAAAGCGGAACAGATTGAAAAGCTGAACCAGGACCTGCAGAAGGCCAGCAGCATGATTGTGGGCACATTCTCCAAGCTCACGGTGTCAAAGGATTTTGAGCTGCGCAAGACGGTGCGCACGGCAGGCGGCAGGTATCAAGTGGTAAAGAACACGCTGGCCAAGCGGGCTTCAGAAGGCACGCAGGTGGGCGAAGCGCTGAAAGGGCTGAAGGGCGTCACATCGATTGCCTATACCAGCGGCGATCCGGTCGCGCTGGCCAAGGCGCTCAGCAAGTACGTTGACGACAACCCGGAATTTTCCTTCAAGTCCGGTGTGCTGGAAGGCCGCGTGATCTCGATGAAAGAGATCAAGGCGCTGGCCACCATGCCGTCAAAGGAAGAGATTTACTCCAAGCTCCTCTTCCTGATGAACGCACCGGCACAGCGTCTGGTCACGGTAATGAATGCCGTTGGCAGAGACCTGGCTGTGGTCGTAAGCCAGGGCGTGGAGAAGAAAAAGTTCAAGGATGAGGGCGGCGCAGCGGCCCCGGCAGAAGCCGGCAGCCCGGCTTAACCGTCAATCGAAGAGTTTTTCTGGGGGACGTAGTGCGGCCTCCAGACATGGGTTTATCGCTGATGGAACCTCAACGTGGCGCTAGTCTGGGCGCATTGGAACACGGTGGGCGGAAGCGGCGAATCAGCACAAAACTGACTAAAGAGTGGAGATACACATGGCAGATCTGCAGCAGTTAGAAGATTCAATCGTAGGGTTGAGCCTGCTTGACGCGGCCCAGCTCGTAAAGAAGCTTGAGGAGCGCCTTGGCGTTTCCGCAGCGGCAGCAGCCCCGGTGATGATGGCTGGCGGCGGAGCGGCAGCGGGCGCGGCTCCGGCTGAGGAAAAGACCGAATTTACCGTGGTCCTGACTGGCGCTGGCGCCAATAAGATCAATGTAATCAAAGCGGTACGTGAAGTCACCAGCCTCGGCCTGAAAGAAGCCAAAGACCTGGTGGATGGCGCACCCAAGAACGTGAAAGAGAACGTTTCCAAGGAAGAAGCGGAAACGATCAAGAAGAAATTCACTGACGCAGGAGCGACGGTCGAAATTAAGTAGCAGGTACACTAAAGTAGCGGATCAGCGGGCTTGAGGGCCGGCTGGCCGCTACATTCGTGTGCGACAAACGCGGACTGGCCGCCTGACTCCCCTAAAAGGGGAGTCCTGGGGCAGCGAGCATAGGCTCTCAAGATTTCTTTTGAGGAATCTTTCATAAGTTTGAATCTTGGAGTACACTACTATTATCAAATAGATACGGTAGTTCTTCTCCAAACCGGTATTTACAAATCTTTTTTTGACGCAGGACAGGCGTGGTGCTCCCGCAATATTCGCCTTGCTCAGGAGTCGTAGCCAGACCTGCCGGTTGTTGTTCTTTATGAACAGGTCCGCATTGGGCGGACAAAGAACGGTCTATTCAGACGGGCGCGGATAAAAACATTTTAGATATCGCACAACGCTGCGACGGCGTCAACGGAGATTCTTGTCTCTTTTGGCGCGATTCGTTTTTTCCGCTGCGCAATGAGTTTAACCGCCAGCTAATGCCTGATTAGAAACTGCGTTAGTCAACAAGGCTGCTTTTGACGAGGAAAAATCTTCGAGCAAGCCGCTTCATCCGCCCCGCAGCGAGATGAAGCAGAAAAGTCTTTAGGAGTTATCCATGCCGAACAAGAATGGCGCCGCACGTTACCGTCTCGATTTTTCCAAAATCCCGGTAGCTCTCCAGATCCCAAACCTGATTGAGGTCCAGAAGCGTTCATATGATCGCTTTCTGCAAATGGACAAGCTGCCGAGCGAGCGTGATGATAGCGGTCTTCAGTCAGTGTTTCAATCCGTTTTCCCCATCACCGATTTCCGCAATGTCTCCGAGTTGGCTTTTGTCGATTTCGCCATCGGCAACTGGGAGTGCAAATGCGGCCACCTGAAAGGGCTCCATCACCTGCGCACCACCTGCCGCAATTGCGGCAACACGGTGATTACCGATCCGTTCCATCCCGGCGACGTGCTCTGCCAGAAGTGCGGCACCTACAACGCCAACACTCCCGACTTCTGCAACAAGTGCGGCGACCCTGTGGGCCTGCAGCTGAAATATGACGTGGCGGAGTGCGAAGAGCGCGGCATGACTTATTCCGCGCCGCTCAAGGTCACAATCCGGCTGACCATTTACGACAAAGACCCGGAGACCGGCAACAAGAGCATTCGCGACATCAAGGAACAGGAAGTTTTCTTCGGCGACATTCCGCTGATGACGCAGAACGGCACGTTCATTATCAACGGGACCGAACGCGTGATCGTGAGCCAGTTGCACCGTTCACCCGGCGTCTTCTTTGAGACCGCGAACAATCGCACGTATTTCCTGGGCAAGATCATTCCGTACCGCGGATCATGGGTTGAATTTGAATATGACCAGAAGAACGTTCTTTATGTCCGCATTGACCGCAAGCGCAAATTCCTGGGAACGATCTTTTTGCGCGCCCTGGGTCTGCGTGCCGATGAAGACATTCTTCGCACGTTCTACACGGTTGACCGCATCAACCTGAAGGACAAGAAACTGCGCTGGACGCTGGAAAGCGCCATTGAGAAGCCGACGAACCTGCTGGGCCTGAAGCTGGCCCACAGCATCAAGGACAAGAGCGGGCATGAGATCGCGCACTCCGGCCGCAAAATTACTCCCGCAGTGTTGAAGGAAATTCAGAAAGCCAAAATTACTGAGATTGACATCGACACCACCGATCTTGAAGGCGCATTCACCGCGGCTGACATTGTTGATACGGCCAGCGGCGAAGTCTTGCTTGAGGCCAACAGCGAAGTTACGGCTGACAAGCTCAGCAAGATCATGGATGCGGGGGTGGAAGAAATTCATGTTTTCTTCCCTGAGCGTGACGACGTGGGCAACGTGATCAGCGCGACGCTGCGCCGTGACTCCGTCAAAACGCCGCAGGAAGCGTTGATTGAAATCTACCGCAAACTGCGTCCGGGCGACCCGCCGACTCTCGACACGGCAACTGCTCTGTTCCACGGAATGTTCTTCGATCCGCGGAAGTATGACTTCAGCCGCGTGGGCCGATTGAAGTTCAACATCAAGCTGTATGACAAGAACGAAGCCACAGGCCTGGACAAGCGGACGCTCGATCCGGAAGATTTTTACGCGACCATCCGTTACCTGCTCAAGCTGCGCAAAAGCATTGGCGCGGTGGACGACATCGATCACCTGGGCAACCGCCGCGTTCGCGCGGTTGGCGAGTTGATGGAAAACCAGTTCCGCATCGGCCTTGTGCGCATGGAACGCGCAATCAAGGAAAAGATGTCGGTCTACCAGGAAATGTCCACGGCGATGCCGCATGATCTGGTGAACGCCAAGCCGGTAATGGCGGCGATCCGCGAGTTCTTTGGATCATCGCAGCTATCGCAGTTCATGGACCAGACCAATCCGCTGTCGGAGATTACGCACAAGCGCCGTCTCTCAGCCCTTGGGCCGGGCGGTTTGTCGCGTGAGCGCGCGGGATTTGAAGTCCGCGACGTTCACCCGACGCACTATGGCCGCATCTGCCCGATTGAAACGCCGGAAGGTCCGAACATCGGCCTAATCAGCTCATTGAGCTGCTATGCGCGTATTAACGACTACGGCTTCATCGAATCACCCTACCGCCGTGTGAAAGATTCACGCGTGGTGGACTTTGTGACGATTGTGAATGCCGGCGACAGCGAGTACCGCGTGGGCGATCACATTGAGATGAAGGAAGCGGACAAAGTTACTGCTGACCTGAAAGAGCGTCGCAAGAAGCCGCTGGAGACCGAGCCGTTCTCGTTTTATCTCTCGGCATGGGAAGAAGACAAACACGTCATCGCCCAGGCTAATATCGAGTTGGACGACAAGGGCAAGATCGTCGGCGAAATCGTGGATGCCCGCAAGAACGGCAACTTCGTTCTCGTCCCGCGAGATGAAGTCGACTACGTTGACGTGAGCCCGAAGCAGCTGGTGTCCGTGGCCGCGTCACTCGTGCCTTTTTTGGAGCATGACGACGCGAACCGCGCGCTGATGGGCGCCAACATGCAACGCCAGTCTGTACCGCTGCTTCGTGCCGCGGCCCCGCTGGTGGGAACAGGCATGGAAGGCGTTACGGCACGCGACTCAGGCGCCGTGGTCCTGGCGCGCCGCAATGGCATAATTGATTCAGTCGATTCCGAACGCATTATCGTGCGCGTGGAAGGCGAGCATCATCCCACGCAGCTCTCACGCGAAGTGGGCAGCGACATTTACCAGCTCACGAAGTTCAAGCGCTCCAACCAGAACACCTGTATCAACCAGAAGCCGGTGGTCAAGAAGGGCGACCGAGTCCTGAAAGGCCAGGTCATTGCCGACGGGCCTTGCACGGATAAGGGCGAACTGGCGCTAGGACGCAACGTGCTGGTGGCCTTTATGCCATGGCGCGGTTACAACTTTGAGGACGCGATCCTGGTCTCAGAAAAGATGGTGAAGGAGGATTACTACACCTCCGTCCACATTGAAGAGTTTGAGATTGAAGCTCGCGACACGAAACTTGGTCCGGAAGAAATTACCCGCGATATCCCGAACGTGAGCGAATCTGCTCTGCGCGACCTGGATGAAAGCGGCGTGATCCGCATTGGCGCAACGGTAAAGCAGGGCGACATTATTGTGGGCAAGGTAACGCCAAAGGGCGAAACCCAGCTCACGCCGGAAGAGAAGCTGCTGCGCGCGATCTTCGGCGAAAAAGCCGGTGACGTGCGTGACGCTTCACTGACGTGCCCTCCGGGCATCGAAGGCACGATCGTCGATGTAAAAATTTTCTCCCGTAAGGGACAGGAAAAAGACGAGCGCGCCAAGGCGATTGAAGCGTCGCAGATTGAGCGGCTGGAAAAGAACCTGGCTGACGAAATCCGAATCCTGACGGACGAGCGTTTGAAGCGCCTTGAAGCCATCCTGGGAAATAAGGAAGTCCAGGCTGACCTGCATGACGAGCGCACGAACAAACGCCTGCTGACCAAGGGAGCAATTCTCGACCGCGAAACGATTGAGAGGATTTCGACCCGCAACCTGAAACGCATTAAGTACGCTGACAAGGACCCGCGCGTTAACGAGCAGATTGACGAGATCGAAGAGATGACCTCGCGCCAGATTGACGTGCTGCGCAAGATCACCAATGAGAAAATCGGCAAGCTGCAAAAAGGCGACGAGCTTCCTCCCGGCGTGATCAAGCTGGTGAAGTGCTACGTGGCCATGAAGCGCAAACTGAGCGTGGGCGACAAGATGGCAGGCCGCCATGGAAACAAAGGCGTGATTGCCCGTATTCTGCCTGAGGAAGATATGCCGTATCTTGCAGACGGCACTCCGGTGGAAATCGTGCTCAACCCGCTGGGCGTACCCAGCCGTATGAACGTAGGCCAGATCCTGGAAACGCATCTGGGCTGGGCCGGTCATCAACTGGGTGAGCGCATAGCGGAGTTCCTGAAAGAGAATTCGCGCGAAGAAACGATTCGCCGCGAACTCAAGAGCATTTTCAAGGACACTCCGTTTGGCGACAAGATCGCGGCTCTGGAAGACGACGAGCTTGTCCACGTAGCCAAGACACTGACTAAAGGCGTCTTCTTTGCCTCGCCGGTGTTTGACGGCTCGCGCGAAGTGGAAATTAAATCGATGCTGCGTGAAGCCGGCCTGCCTGAATCGGGCAAGACGGACCTTTATGACGGCATGACCGGAGACAAATTCGAACAGCCGGTGACGGTGGGCTACATCTACATGCTGAAGCTCTCCCACCTGGTTGACGACAAGATCCACGCCCGCTCCATTGGGCCATACTCGCTTATCACCCAGCAACCGCTGGGCGGCAAGGCGCAGTTCGGCGGACAGCGCTTTGGAGAAATGGAAGTCTGGGCGCTTGAGGCATATGGCGCGGCTTACATTCTGCAGGAACTGCTTACCGCGAAGTCAGATGACGTATTTGGCCGTACCAAGATTTATGAGGCCATTGTGAAGGGCGAAGCCGCCATTGAACCGGGCGTGCCTGAGTCGTTCAACGTGCTGATTCGCGAATTGCAGTCGCTCTGCCTGGATGTGGAGCTGATCAAGACCGAAGGCGGCAGAAAGCAGATTGCCGCGGCGGCTGACTAACCGAAGGCTGCACCGCTTCTATCGTCAGCCCATCTCAACTCCGGACCGCTTCCGGCCGGGGTTGAGACCAAAGTAAGAATCAGCAGCAACCGGAAGCCGCAGCGCGGCGCGCGTTAAGCGACGCAGGAGGACACCTTGTACCGTTCAAGTCCATTTGATCTGGGTAACACGATTACTGATTTTGATTCCATCCGAATCAGCCTGGCCTCGCCGGAAAAAATCCGCAGCTGGTCTCACGGCGAAGTGACCAAGCCGGAAACCATCAATTACCGCACCTTCAAGCCGGAGCGTGACGGCCTGTTCTGCGCCCGCATCTTCGGTCCGGTAACGGACTGGGAATGTCTATGCGGCAAATACAAACGAATGAAGCATCGCGGCGTGATCTGCGACAAGTGCGGCGTTGAAGTCACACTGTCAAAAGTCCGCCGTGAGCGGCTGGGCCACATTGAGCTGGCTTCGCCGTGCTCGCATGTATGGTTCTTCAAGGGCCTGCCTTCGCGCATTGGCCACTTGCTGGACATCTCACTGCGGGACCTGGAATCCGTCCTGTACTTTGAGTCTTACGTGGTGGTGGATGCCGGTGAAGCGCCGGTAAAAGAGCGCGAAGTCATCAAGGAAGAAACTCGCTTCCGCGAGCTTGACCAGCAATACCGCGCAACAGGCTTTAAGGCCATGATGGGCGCTGAGGCCATCAAGGAAATCCTGAAGCGCGTCGAAGTGGAAGAGCTTTCGGTTGAACTGCGCGAGAAGATGAAGCACGAAACTTCTCTGCAGAAGCGGCTCAAGTACGCCAAGCGGCTCAAAGTCGTCGAGGCGTTCCGCAAGAGCGGCAACAAGCCGCAGTGGATGATCCTGGACGTGATCCCGGTCATTCCTCCCGAGCTGCGTCCCCTGGTTCCATTGGATGGCGGCCGCTTTGCGACGTCCGACCTGAACGATCTCTATCGTCGCGTGATCAACCGCAACAACCGGTTGAAGAAACTGATGGACCTGCATGCTCCTGAAGTGATCGTGCGCAACGAAAAGCGCATGTTGCAGGAGTCAGTGGACGCGCTGTTCGATAACGGACGCCGTGGCCGCGTGCTGCGTGGCGCCAACAATCGCCCGCTGAAGTCACTCTCTGACACGCTGAAGGGCAAGCAGGGCCGCTTCCGCCAGAACCTGCTGGGTAAACGCGTGGATTACTCCGGACGTTCCGTGATAGTCGTGGGTCCGGAATTGAAGCTGCATCAGTGTGGCTTGCCGAAAAAGATGGCGCTTGAACTGTTCAAGCCATTCATCTATCACCGGCTGGAACAGACGGGCCACTGTACCACCATCAAGCAAGCCAAAGAAATGGTGGAGCAGCAAGAACCGATTGTCTGGGACATCCTGGAAGAGGTCATTAAAGACCATCCGGTGCTCTTGAACCGCGCTCCAACGCTTCATCGCCTTGGCATTCAGGCATTTGAGCCGGTGCTGGTGGAAGGCAAAGCCATCAAGATCCATCCGCTGGTTTGCACGGCATTCAACGCAGACTTTGACGGCGACCAGATGGCGGTACACATTCCGCTCTCTCCGGAAGCGCAGGTTGAAGCCAGCGTGCTGATGTTGTCATCGCACAACATTCTCTCGCCGGCATCAGGCCAGCCGATCACCGTTCCTACGCAGGACATGGTGCTTGGTCTGTACTACCTGACCAAAGGCAAGCCCGGAGCTAAGGGCGAAGGCCGAGCCTTCGCCAACACTGAAGACGTGCTGCTGGCGCTGGAAGCGGGTGAAGTGGAAACGCTTACCCCAATCCGTTTGCGCTATAGCGGTGAAGTCATCGATCTGACCGCGGCTTATGAC
>DAHUXR010000141.1 GCA_027307045.1 Acidobacteriaceae bacterium | reverse complement strand
CAAGATCCGGAAAAGGCAAAAGCTCATCACAGACCAACATGGATAGCACCGATTCGGAACCGATCGCTGAGATACCCCCTTGGGATGCATTCATCCAAGCGCTTTAGAACCCTAGTTGAGGGATGGGAAGGGGATTGGAAAAGCGATCCAAGTCAGGATTGTGCGGAATTGCACACGTCCTAAGGTACGTGTGTACTCTGGAACAGACAAGGCAAGCTGCCGAATGCAAGAATCGGCCTACAAACCCTAATCCCTAACTTCGAGGACAGCAGAGAGGTTCGCCATGTTAAATCCTACGAGACACCAGGTTTTGATAGTGGATGATGACGCGGCCGTCCGAAACAGCCTGTCTATGTTGCTGCAAGCATCAGGCTATGAAGTGGCCACGGCGGCCAATGGCGTTGAGGCACTGGCGCTGCTGAAAGGCGCGCTTCCCGCCGTTGTGCTCTCTGACCTGAATATGCCGAAGATGTCAGGATTTGAACTGCTGTCCGTGGTGCGGCAGCAGTTTCCCAGGCTGTCACTTGTCGCGATGAGCGGCAAGTACGAAACCGGGGATGAGGTCCCAGGCGGCGTGATTGCAGACGCGTTTTACGCCAAGGGTTATGGAAATCCCGGAGTGCTGTTGCGCATACTTTCTGAAATGCTCAGCGTGCCTTTGGCCGGCAAAGACGAAAAGCCCGGAGAGGCCAAACCGCTTATCAACTAGAGACCGCTTCCACGTGCGGCGGCACCTGCAAGTTGGGCATGGGACGTCCGGCAAACAAACGCCGCGTTGGCTTGGCCAGCCAACGTGCCCAGCGCGTTGACCACGCCACGCGCGCGCTGTCAGTGGCGATGCCAGTGTCAGCGTACATGCGGCGGTAGAGTTTTGAAATCAGGATGAACGCGAGACGGCCCTTGATGGACTTGAGGAATTGCGAGCGCTTCCAGATCACAGGAAAGCTGTAAAACCTGTCCCAGACGCCCTGCGTGCGCGCGCGGATTTCGTCGGCGGCCATGACGGGATGCGTCCAGAACAATTTTGGGCGGATGGCCTGCGGAATCAGCCAGCCGCGCGTGAGAGGAACGCCGCCGATGCGCCGCGTGTCATTCTGCATGGTCTGTTCCCAGCGGGCAAAATCAACGGTGCCGGGGAACGGAGTGAGCATGACAAACTGCGCGAAGGTGAGCTCCGCCTGCTCCGCCACAGCTTCCGTGGCATCGAACGTGGCGGGACGATCACTGGGCAAGCCAAAGATGAACGAACCAAGGATGTGAATATCATGCCGGCGGAATTTGCGCAGACGGTCGACGAGGTTTTGCCCCGCAAGGTTGAAATCCTTGTAAACGTCTTTCAACCCTTCAGGCGTTACGGCTTCCACGCCGACCAATGCGCCGTGGATGTGAGCGGCTTTCATGGCGGCAAGAAATTCGGCGTCCTCGGCGGCTTCCATGGTGATCTGGGTGAAGAAAACGGTATCGGAAGGAAGCTGCGCGAGACGAGACATCAGCTCAAAGCGCTCCGCGCGGATGCCCTTCAGCTCAGCCAGGCGCGCGGTATTGTTCTGCCGCTTGGCCAGCTCAAGATCGGTCAAGGTTACGGGATAAAAATTGTCGTCGGCCAGGGCGATAAAACGGAAACCAATGCGGCGCAGGTTGACGATCTCTTCAATCACGGAATCGGAAGGCCGCTGGCGGGGACGCTGGCCATCAGTGCGCCAGACGGAGCAGAACGAGCAATGCTTGGGACAACCACGGACCGTCTGCACGGAAGCCCACATATAACTATTGGGCGGAAGCAGGTCCCAGCGCGCAGGCAGGAATTGATCGCCTTCAATTCGTCCGCCAGCGTAGAGCGGCTCAGGCTTGCCGTTAGCGCAATCCTTGAGCACGCGCGCCCAGGCAACGTCGCCATCGCCTTTTACCACGGCGTGCGCGCCGCCCAGCTCCGCCGCTTCTTCAGGATAGAGCGTGGCATGGATGCCGCCAAAGACGACATACGCGCCGCGCTCACGCGCAATTTTGCCGAGATCATAACCGCGCAGCGCGTTGCCGGTATGAATGCCGATGCCGACAACATCCCCGGGCGCGATGGTCAGGGGATCCGTGGTGGCAAGCGTTTCATCCACGAGAATGGGAGTGCCGTAAGAAAGAGGCGTGGCCGCGGCGAGCACGTAGAGCCATCGCGGTGTAATGACCGCCGTTCCAAACGAGACGTTGCTCGGATTGATCAGATGAACCTTCATAGTGCGATGGGCCACTCCATGGCATCTTGCGGTAAAACTTTGCTGGGTACCGAAATCTTTTCCAGGTTGCGGGCGATCGCGAATTTCATTTGCGCAGGAAGATCATCGTCCGCTGGAACTCTCTGTTTTGCGAAAACTGCTTGCTTGCGAAAGAAGGGGGCCGGGGACAATCGATAATACCCGATCATACGCCTCCGTGGCCGCTGGCGGGCATAAAAGAGAACCGGCAAGCTGCCACGCGGCGCCCAGGCGGCGGAAAATCAGCGATGGCGAAAAGGGCCGCGGCAACAGTAGCCAGGCTGCTCCTTGAATTTTTTGCAACATTCTTTTTTTGCAACATTCTTTTTTTGCGGCATTCATCGGGAAGCGCAGGGAGTCTTCACTGGACCACGGACGACAGAAAACGGCGAAGCAGGGTGCGTATCGAGACGACACGTCCAGTGTACGCCTTTTCAGGAGA
Source organism: Acidobacteriaceae bacterium (assembly GCA_027307045.1). Lineage (GTDB taxonomy): Bacteria > Acidobacteriota > Terriglobia > Terriglobales > Acidobacteriaceae > Angelobacter. Next base: position 8,768 of record DAHUXR010000141.1, on the reverse strand, counting down.
CATATGTACGATTCCGGACAAATCGGGCCTAATACGTTCGATATCGGACATAAGCCGCGAATTAAGCTGTTATACTTGAGCAAAGCTTTTGCCGCGCGGTCCGCCTGCCCTAGCATAAGAGAGCTATCCCAGACCCACTTAGCTGCTGAAGCCCGGAAGGAAGCATCGGGCATGCCGGGCCGGGAGAAACCACGGATTCTTTGCGTTTCGCGCTCCGCCTATCAACTCAAGGCGATGCGCGATTCCTTCCCCACAAGGGAATACGACGTACTTTCCGCCTCAACCCCGGAACAGGCCGTGGCCGTATGCGTGAGCAACCACATTTCCGCCGTCGTGCTCGATTCAGAGTTCGCGACTGAAGCCGGTTGGTCCGCCGCGCAGACCTTGAAGATGGTCAACCCGCAGCTGCCTGTGATGCTGCTATTGGAAAGCGCTGAAGGCGCCGTCCCCAGCGGAGTGGATGCCGTCGCGCCCAGCCATTCCCACATGCTGCCTAAACTCAAAGGGCTGCTCGCGCCGCGGGAGTGATGGCCCCATAACGCCCGATCAATGTAATCCTACCATGGTTCCGCGAGGTCCCATGCGTTTTTTGCTTGACGATAGAGCGAACAAATGGTAGAGTTGGAGATTCGCTCCAGAGCGAAAAAGTGGTGCGTTGAACGATCTTTGACAAAAGAGGCTCCTAGCTACTAGCCGCTGGCTCCTAGCCAGAAAATCCCAAGAACCTGTTAACCGCAAAGGACGCTAAGGGACGCAAAGGAAGACCGACGAGGAAAGAGGTGGGATTCGCCAATCTAGATCGTTCGGCTCCCGGTTACCCCGGTCGCTCACGATGACAGGTTGAGGCGCGGCGAATTTGCGCCGCGCGGCGTTCATGCTCAAGTCTGCGCCAATTGATGCCTGATCGCTGAAGTCTACGCCAATCTGGGATGTTCTGGGATGCCCCCCTCTGAACCCTACGCCAATCTGGGATGACCGGGGGAGGGGGAGGCCGCGCGAGCGCGGCTAGATCGGAAAACCAAAAGCGCACCGCGGCGACGCGGAGAACGGCAGATGGGGATCGGAAACCCAGAACCTGCTAACCACAAGGTCGAAAAGCCGATTTTCATAAGCTTGCGCGGGCCGAAGGCCCTGGATGACAAAGGACACTAAGGAACACGGAGGAATTGCCAAATCGCCAACGCCGTGATCGCACGACATCGCCGTGATCGGGAAACCCCTTCACAGCCGAGGGCGGCTGTGCCACATGAGCATCGGCGGGCCCTAACTGTCCTTGCGATAGAGCAGCTCGCGCATGGCCTGGCGGCGGGCTTCGTTCGCTTCTTTCGCGTTCTCGTGTTGCGCGCCGCCTGCGCGGCCATGGGTCGTGGGCGTGGCAGCGTCGGTTTCACTGCATGCCGGACAGCGATTGGCGAAGCCGGGCTTGTCCGGCTTGAGCTCAAACTCTTCTGAGCAGACGACGCAGACTTTAATAGGGAAGGCCATGCTGCTTTTTAGGATACAGCCAGCGGGAAAAGCGTTGTGCAAAAAAAAGCCAGGGCCGGCTCAGGCTTTTGGCTTGGCTTTGAGCTTGGCCTGGCCGTTCTGCAGTTCCACGGTGTATTCCACGGCCTTGCAGCCATACTCTTTTTGTAGCTGCGCGGTCTTCTGTTTCACGAATTTCTTGAATGAGTCAAGGTTGGCGGCGCTTTTTTCGCCGGTCTTCTTGCGCGCATCGGTGAGCGCCTGAAACAATGATTCCACGTGCGCATGGTCCGAGCCGTCGGAGACTGACATGCTGAATGGGCGGTCTTCCGCTGCCGAGACGTGGTGCTTCATCGCCCGCGCCGCTTCATGCTCTTCGTCGGTACGCAGGCCCTGGATTCCCAGCACGGCATCCTGCGGGCGACGGTAGCCTTCTTCCTTGATGACGAGCTTTTGCTGCCAGAGGGCGTTATAAAGCGCATAGCGTTGCTGGATGGTGGTATAGCGGAACCGCTGAGCGTAATTCATGCGGTTGCCGTCAGAGAACTTCTTCAGCAGGTTCTTGACCTTCCACTCGACGTCGGTGGGTGGTTTTTTGGAGCCCCCGCCAAAGTACATGTCGTACTCGATTTTCAGCCGGCGCAGCTGGTCTTCGAGCACGTTGAGTTCTTCGTCAATCGCCAAAGTGGCAGCTCCAGTTCCAGGGTCGGGCTCAGGGAGAGCAGTTAGGCGGAATATACCATAGAGGCAGCGCCGTTCCTACGTACTCAAGGTACACCCCGGCGACCCTCACTGCGGTACTTTGCCAGCGCCTGGTCCCGCCCCATGGCCCGGAGCCCCGGCGGTCGGCGATTTTTCGCCGCTTTAGGCCAACCTGCGAAGGAGTCATTTCATCATCCCTCTGAATTGCATCTAAGAAAGGGTACACAAAGGACAAATCATGCTTCCTAAGGTCGTCGCTAAAAATCGAACCCGGATCGTTATTGCAGACGATCACACCGTCTTGCGTGAATCCCTGGCCGCTTTGCTTGCCACGCAGCCAGATTTTGTGGTGGAAGGGCGCGCTTCCAACGGCCAGGAAGCGCTGGCAGTGGTGAAGGAGCATCAGCCGGACGTGTTGCTGCTGGACCTCTTCATGCCGGAAGGCGACGGCTTTGAAGTGCTGCGCACCCTGGACCGCGCCGGAAGCCGTGTGGCCGCCGTGGTGCTCACTGGGTCAGACAATGAACTTGATTACGCGCAGGTCGTAAAACTCGGCGCTCGCGGGCTGGTGCTCAAGAGCGATGGTCCTGAGAAGCTGTTCACCGCCGTCCGCACTGTGGCCAATGGAGAACTTGCATTCTCCGATGAACTGGCCCAGCAAGTCCTTACCACTATGACGGCGGAATCCAAAACTTCCGCCAACACCATGAGCCGGCTTTCTACCCGTGAGCGACAGATTGCTTACCACGTGGCCCGCGGCATGAAGAACAAAGACATTGGCGAAGCGCTCACCATCAGCGAAAACACAGTTAAACGCCACCTGCAAAGCATCTTTACCAAAACCGGCGCGCGTGACCGCCTTGAACTGGCGGTGCTGGCCCTGAGCGAAGCAAGCAAGGCAGCGTAAGAGCAATTAGCAAATAGCAGTTGGCAATTAGCTTCTTTCTGAAATCCCGAACGCATGCTTCACAACCCCGTGTTTTTGTAGAAACTGTCGGGCGGATGAGGGTACGGCTCTGACAAAACCGCGCGTGAAAGGCGGTTCTGTTGTTGCGCTTTGGGATTGCAGAAGAAGCTGTGGGACTTTCAGACAGGGCTAATTGCCAATTGCTTACTTCCCCGCACCGGCGGCCATCTTTTTCACCATGGCCAGCACCAGCTTGCGGTCACTATCGTTCAAGCCCATGGAATAACGCCGGATCTGGGTCAGAAAGCGCACTTCATCTTCCGTAAGGGCCGGAAGATGTTTGGTGTTGCCGTTGGAAAAATGGTCGGCAAAGAATTGGCCTAGCGGCAGCTCCATTGCGCCGGCAATTTTGGAAAGCGTATCCAGTGAAGGGATGGTGTGGCCATTCTCCACGCGTGAAAGGTAGCAGCGCAAAAGCCCGGTACGCTTCTCAATGTCACCCTGTGACATCCCTTTCTGCAGTCGATAAGTCCTGATTGTTTCGCCGATATTCATGCTGGGACCAGCTCTTTGATCATTCGTTCCCGGGGTGATTGGATAGTAACCAGATAAGCAACTTTCTGCAACAACATTTTTTGTCAGTAAGAGCTTTGCCATTCACGATCTTGAATTTTCTACATCCAAGGCATGGCCAACATTGGCGGGCGCTCATGTGGAACCATTGCCGCTTGCGTCGAAAACCCTCTATTTACCATTTTGACATCACGCCGAACAGCGGATTTGCTGCTCAATTCAAGCAGTGGCCTGTCGACGGGTCAATGCCAATTCCATGAACAACGTATGTCCGACCGGAGTCTGGTAATAGGGATCAGTTTCCTTGAATCCCAGTTTGCGATACATGGCAATCGCGGAATCCATTTGGCCGGGGACCGTGTCGAGCCTCATCCGTGAATATCCGATTTCAGCCGCTTCGCGGATGACATGGTCCGCCAGCAGGCGACCAATGTTGTGCCCGCGAAACTCCGGCCGCACATAAAGCCGTTTCATCTCGCACAATCCCGGTTCGTCCAGTGGACGCAGTGCAATCACGCCCGCCGTTTTTCCGTCCCACAGCGCCAGCAGAAGCCGTCCCGCCGGAGGCGCATACTTGCCCGGCAGTGATCGCATCTCGTCTTCAAATCCCTGGAAGCAGAGCTTGAATTCCAGCCAGGCCGCATATTCTTCGATCAAATCGCGGGCCGTCGCTACTTGTGCCGGAGTTTCGGCTTGTACAATCGTCAACATTCCAGAATCATCCAGCCGCTTGCGCCGCGGCCTTCTTCGCTTCCATCCGGCTGATAAGCCGGCCATGCCAGCCAGAGAAAAATAGCAGCGCCGTCACCGCGCCAATGGCTGCGGTTGCCATGTCTTCCTGCGTGTCCCACGGATCACCCTGCGTGCCCAGAAAAGCGTCCGCCGCCGATCCAGTACTGACGGCAACCCGCCATTCCAGCAACTCATAAGCCGCGCTTACCGCCAGGCAGATACTCAATACGATGAAGAACAGCCACCCACGCTTCAAAACAATTTTCTGCCGCACCAGGACTTCACGGGCCACCAGTGCCGGCACAAACCCCTGGGCAAAATGTCCCACGCGGTCATAATCATTCCGCGCCAGGTGAAAGTGATCGCGGATCCAGTTGAACAGCGGCACCTCGGCGTAGGTGTAATGTCCGCCAACAAACAAAATGCACGCATGCAGCGTGATGAGCAGATAGACAAACGGGGTGAATTGAAATTTGGGATAAGTAATGGCCAGCGCGGCCAGCGCCAGAATCGCCGGGAATATTTCCAGCACCCAAGTGAAGTAATCGTGTGGATGGACTGCAGACCACGCCAGAACAATGGCAAAGCCGCACAGCAGCAGGACAAGAACAGATCTCTGTTCACGCAGCATTGGCCGCTAGCCCATCAGCATTCCGCCATTCACTTTGAGCACATGGCCGGTGATATAGCTTGCTTCTTCTGATGCCAGGAAGTGGACCGCGTGGGCAACTTCCATATCTGTCCCTGCGCGGCCCAGCGGGATGGCTTCATTCACTTTGGATTTCAATTCCGCCGGGAGAGCTTCCGTCATGGCTGTTTCAATGTATCCGGGCGCCACCGCATTCACGGTGATATTGCGTGAAGCAACTTCGCGAGCGATGGCCATGGTAAAACCGATCAGCCCAGCTTTTGAAGCCGCATAATTTGCCTGGCCTGCCTGGCCGGTCTGTCCAAAGACGCTGCTGATATTGATGATTCGTCCCCAGCGCGGCCTCAGCATTGAGCCGATAACGGCTTGCGTCGTGTAAAAAGCACCGCTCAGGTTGGTCTGGATGACGGAATCCCACTCCTCTTTTTTCATCCGCATCAACAGCGTGTCTTTAGTCACGCCCGCATTGTTGACCAGGATTTCTATTTTCCCAAACCGTTCGATCACGGCTTTCACCGCGCTTTTAACGTCAGCTTCATTGGCCACGTCCATGCGAAACGTTGCCGCCTCGCCGCCTTTGTCGGCGATTTCCCTTGCCACCGCGGCCAGCTTTTCTTCATTGCGCGCTGCCAGCGCGATTAGAGCGCCGCCTTCAGCCAGCGCCAGCGCGCAGGCGCGGCCAATCCCCTGTGAAGCTCCCGTTACCAGCGCCACACGCCCTGTTACTCCCGGCATTTTTAGCTCGTCTCCATTTGGCAAAAGTTAAGCAATTATATGCGATTGCCGCCAACGCGCACGGTCTCCCGTACACAACTCTGTATTGTGACGGGCATCACATCATTGTTGCTGGATGCGGCATATATTAGATCATCGTTGACTGGAAAGGCGCTTTTCATCAGGGTCCGGTACAAATGGGATCCAGGAATCGCGCCCCGCGCACCATGTTGACCCCATGACCCTTTTGCGGAGGTCATTGGCAACTATAGAAAGCTGGCCATTGGGCCCCAAACCCTCTGGTCAGCTTTTTTTGCGTTTCACATGGCTGTGCTGCGTCGCTCTGCGCGGGCAGGTTCCAACACCACTTCATCACGGAAGGCCAGCTTCATAATCGGTGGCGCCACCAGCGTGGTGATGCCGGTCATAAAGATTACCAGCGCATACGCCGATTCGGAAACGATATTCATCTGCAAGCCCACTAAAGCCACGATCAGCCCGACTTCGCCGCGGGGAACCATGCCAATCCCGACTTTAAACGCCGTTCGCCACCCGGAGCGCAGCACCGGCAGGCCGCAGCCCACCAGTTTGGAAACAATTGCCAGAAGCGAGATCACAATGGCTGAAACCAGCAGCTTGCCATCGAATACTGACATATTCATGCGGGCGCCCATGCTGAAAAAGAAAAAAGGCGCCAGAAATTCATTGATGGAAAAAACGCGCGAGCGCAGGTTCCATCGCGGCGAGTATTCGGCAAATGCCAGGCCGGCAAAAAATGCGCCGATGATCGCGGCCATGCCAATCTTTACCGCGGCGTAAGAAAGTCCCAGGCAGATGGCCAGGGCAATGATCAGCGGCGCGTCCTGCGTGGACATGCGTTCCATGCCCGGCTCCATGCGCTTGACCACGCGCGGGGCATAAAACATCATGATCAGCGCAAAGCCAATGGCTTCAATCGCGGTGATGAGAAGCTGCGCCCACTCCAGCCCTGTGGAAGAAACCAGTCCCACCACCACTGCCAGCACAATCATTCCCAGCACGTCATCAAACACGGCAGCGCCCAGAATGATGCGGGCGGAAATCGTTTGCAGCAGATTCATGTCACCCAGCACACGCGCCGTGATGCCGACGCTGGTAGCCACCATGGCGGCTGCCACAAACACGGCTTCATGCGGGGGATGATGGCGCAACAGCATGTACGAGACGCCAAAAACAAACGGCACCGCTATCCCGGCCAGCGCGACATACAGAGAAGTGCCGCCCACGCTGATCAGGTCTTTGGGCTGCGTTTCCAGGCCTACGGTAAATAAAAGAAAGATGGCGCCGATTCCGGCAATGGCGTAAATCGCGTCTGTTGGGACTACCAGCCGCGCACCGTATGGGCCCAGGAGAACACCGGCAAGAATCTCTCCCAGCACGGCGGGAAGGTGCATCCGCTCAAAGGCTTCACCAAAGAGCTTGGCCCACACGAAGATAAAAAACAGCTGAAAAAGAAATGGATCAGCAGTATGCATTGAACTGAATTTTGTGCAGGGCCCGGCGAAACCTTAAATCTATACGATGCGGGATTACGAGCCAAATCCAGAGTAGATGCTGGATTTCAAAACCCATATCCCTTCCGTTTTCCCGCTGCGGGCTGTGGCTAATTGCCACGCTTATGTGCTTTTTCTGACGCGCCTTGCTGAAGCAGCTCTCGAATTCCTGCAACCAGCTCTCGATTTTTCCCACAGCAACCCTGCCTTTTGTCATCCTATTCTCCAGAGAAAAAAGCATGCAGTTAGCCCATCTAATGAGCAAGTCCTCAATGAAAGCAGCAGCTGGAAGGGTGTGGACCCTTCCGCTGATGGACGCCGCCATCGGGGGACTGGTTTGCGCTTTGGCCGCGCTGGCTTTAACCGCGGCAGCCAATGGCCATACATGGAAGAATATGGCTCCGCTGATTTTCACCGTCGTGCTGCTGATCATTGCCGGCCTGTTTGGATCGCGGGCAGGAATCATCGGGACCGTGGTTGCAGCCATGATCTTCGCCAGCTTTCTTTTCAATCCGATGGGTAACGTCCAGGTAGCTGATGAAACGGCCCGCGGCAATCTGGGCTGGATGATGTTGATTGGAATTGGCTTCTCCTTTTTATTCGCGCCGCCGAGTTCCGGATTCCGCCGCCACTAAAATCTTCCTTCCCTCGAAAAGCGAAGCAAGAACGCAACAGCGTTTGCAGCCATGGCATCCTAACACTCTCAGTTCCAAAATTCGGGCATCCCGCCCGACGGCAAGAGGAGTTCCCATGGCTACCGCACCTCAGTTGCCCACAACTCGTCCGCGCTGGGCGCGCTCGCCTTTTTATTTCAATTCGGCGTCGCACCTGCTTCGTATTGGACGGGAAAAAGCAACCACGCTCGTGGAGTTGCTGGAAGCCATACGCGCATGTCCGGAATCGTCTATTTTTCAGCACACGTTTCAGACGCTGGCGGACCACCACTTTATTAGCTCCGGGTTTTCCAATGATTTTTCGCACTGGGCATTTGCCTCGTGCAATGAAGTTGAACTGGCGGAGCGGCTGGCCGCGATCGATGTTCGTGAATTTACCTCGATTGCCGCGCTGCGTGAGCGTCTGATCCACACCATGGAAAGCTATCTGCAGAAAAATCCGCGCGCCGCCGCCCGCGCCGCCATGGAGCCGTTTTATCTCATGGCCTCTGACCTGGTCGTTGTGCCTACTCCATATGTAGCGCGCAATCTTGAAGAGTTTGCTGACGGTTTGCGCAAGGTCAGCATTCATGCCATTTATTACCACTTTATCGATGCCCGGCTGCGTCTCAAGCTGAACAGCAACGATTTTTCCGTCTGGCTGGACAAGGAACTGGATCTGCCCCAGGTGGCCGACAAGGTCAACCGCATTGACATTTACACGTCCACCCTTGAAGACGTGCGGCGTAGCATCGTGAAACTGATTGAAAGTGACGTGGGTGGTCGTTGATCGTCTTTAGTTAGTAGTGGTCGACTTGCGCATGGTTTTGAAGAAGCAGTTT
>DAHUXR010000140.1 GCA_027307045.1 Acidobacteriaceae bacterium | reverse complement strand
GCCGCCGCGCAGCCGGTCCGCGCTGGCTTCAATATAGCCATGCTCCTGCTTAATGGAAGCGCCCAGCCGTTCCAGACCTTTAATATGGAGGTCGATAGGCCGAGCGCCAATGGCGCAGCCTCCGGGCTGGGAAACGCGGGCGCGCCCCATGCGCGCGAGCAGCGGTCCCAGGACCAGAGTGGAAGCGCGCATGGTCTTTACCAGTTCATACGCGGCTTCAGGATTGACCAGGTTGTTGCAGGAGATGGTGGTGCGATGGGAAGCTCGACCGTAGCCCAATTCAACATCAGCGCCCATGGAGACCAGCAGGTTGCGCTCTGTCTGAATATCGCGAACGTCAGGAATATTTTCCAGAATCACGGGCTCATCGGTAAGGATGGCGGCAGCCATCGCGGGCAAAGCGGCATTTTTGGCGCCGCTAATGCGTACGCTTCCCACCAGGGGATTGCCACCACGAATTACAAACTTATCCATAAGACTCTCTGGCGCAACCGCCGCATTCCTGAAGTCGATGCGAATGGTCCGACTGCGCGAGACGGGCTTTCTGAAGCCGGGATCGCCTACGGACAGCAGCATCTCTGCCTTGCTGGAACTGCCATTCGGTGACTTGGGAACCAGCTTCATTTTAAATGACCCTGCGCGATCGCCTCTCGGACATTACCCTTAACGCTCTTGAGTCTTTTACAGGCCTGCGTGCGCGACAACCCGGTCTTCAACATAATCAGGGCTATGGCCACCTGATTGTCCGCCACGTCAAGAGTTTTGGATGCAGTTTGACGGTCAACGCCAGCAGCTTTTTCTAAAACATTCAGCCCACGTTCCATTAACTTATGATTCCTGGTATGGACATTCACCATCAGGTTGCCATAGATATACCCAAGACGGGCCATTGCTCCTGTAGTTAGCAGGTTCAGTGCCATTTTCTGTGCAGAACCGGCCTTCATGCGCGTTGATCCCGAAACGGCTTCCGGGCCCACGTCGATTACGATCTCGATATCGGCCAGAGCGCCCATTGGGGAGCCAGAATTGCAGACCAGCGCAACGGTTTTGGCCCTTTTCTTGCAGGCATGTTCCATGGCGCCAAGCGTATAGGGTGTCCGGCCGCTGGCAGCAACTCCCACCACCACATCTTTTTTGCCCGGCTTGCGTTTGGCCATGTCTTTGCGCCCGCTGGCGCTGGAATCCTCACTGTATTCGTCAGCATGGCCCAGGGCTTTATTGCCTCCGGCAATCACATGTTGAACGGTCGTTGGGTCGGTATTGAAGGTGGGAGGACACTCGGCGGCATCAAGCGCGGCAAGGCGTCCGCTGGTGCCGGCACCCACATAAATCAGCCTTCCGCCGCTGCGAATCGCATCGGCAATGGCGTCAATGGCTTGTGCGATCTGGGGCAGAGCATGCTCCACGGCGGCGGCCACTTTGTGGTCTTCGCGGTTAATGACGCGGGCAATCTCCAGCGCGGACATTGTATCCAGAGCGGCGGAAGCGGCGTTCTGCTGCTCGGTGCGAAGATCACGGAGTTTGGCTTTGGGATTCACGCCGTCAATGCCTCAGTGAAGCGCCTCGATAACTGCATCGTGGAACGCCGGCCGGAACTGCTTGATGGACTGCGAACCACGGTCCGGCCAGGTGCGGTTGGTCAGCAGTGTCACAGAAAGTTGACGGTCAGGATCAATCCATAGTGAGGTACCTGTATAGCCCAAGTGGCCATAGGAGCGCGAGGAAAAATATTTTCCGGACTGAGACGGTTGGGAGGGCGTATCCCACCCCAACGCGCGCGAGGTGCCATGAGGAAAATCCTCTCGGCGGGTAAAAATTTCCAAGGTGCGGCTCTGGACCAAGGGTGTGCCTCCCCGTAACATGCATTGTGCAAAAAGTGACACGTCCAGGGAACTGGCAAAACAACCAGCATGCCCCGCGACCCCTCCCAGGACGGAAGCGTTTTCATCGTTGACCTCTCCTTGGACCAGGCGATGGCGAAAAGTGCGGTCATCTTCTGTGGGCGGGATTGCTGGTTTTTGCTCGGCTGGCGGGTTGAAGCAGGTGTGAGCAAGATTGAGTTTGGCGAAGATCTCACGCCGGCAGAACTGGTCCAGAGGCTCGCCTGAAAGCTTTTCCAACGCGTGACCCAGCAGGATGAAGCCGATGTCGCTGTATTCGGCACGGGAACCGGGATGGGCGGTGAGCGGAACCTGAAGGGCTTGCTGGAGCAACTCGTCTCTATTATGGGCGGTCTGGAACAATTTGACGTAGGCGGGAAGGCCGGAAGAATGCGCCAAGAGCATACGGAGCGTTATCTGGCTACGGCGAGCGTCTTTTTGTCCTGCGCTGCCGTCGGCGAATCCGGGCAGTAACTCGGCCAATGGCTGCTCGAGCTTGAACAGGCCGCGATCATACAAAATCATGCAAGCCGTGGTAGTGGCGATGACCTTGGTGACCGAGGCAAGATCGTAGACCGTTTCAGCGGTCACGGCTGGGGACACTTCATCGTAAGTGAAACGCCCGAGGCCCTGGTGGGCGATGAGCCTTCCATTTTGAGTGATAGCGACGGCTGCGCCGGGGAAGGCGCGCTGTTCGATGCCGGATCGCAGGATGGTAACGGCACGCTGGAATTGGTTGTCCTGCTGGCTGAGCGCTTGGGACAGCGTGCTGTTGGTACTTTGGTGCAGAAAATCCCCTCGTGTTGCTTTTGTTTTCGGTTTATAACACACTCAGTTTACAGATGACATTCCCGCGCAAAGCCATTGGCTTCATTTCCATAATCATTTTGGCTGTCCAGGGCCTTTGGGCTGCTGGTGCAGCCGCGCCTGCCACAAAAAAGAAGAAACCAGCGGCGGAAGTAAAGGAAACGGCGAACTTTTCTCCGGTGGATCTGCTGGTGCAGGAGCAGATCAACGATCAGGTGATTACGGGTGCAGTGCTGGTGGTGGGACACGGCGGAAAGATCGTGCACCAGAAAGCTTTTGGGCTGCGCGCCACTTCGCCGCGTCCTGAAACCATGACGCTGGACACGATTTTTGATCTGGCATCGCTCACGAAGGTGGTAGCAACCACGCCGAGCGTCATGCGGCTGGTGCAATATGGGCAAATCCGGCTGGATGAGCCGGTAGCGCATTACATTCCTGATTTCGGCATGAACGGAAAAGACGCGGTGACGGTGCGGCAGCTCTTGACGCATTATTCCGGGCTGCGTCCGGACATCGACCTGAATCCTTATTGGGTGGGACGCGATGCCGCGTTCCGGCTGGCTCATGAAGAGAAGCTGCAGGCACCGCAGGGCTCCGTCTTTGTTTATAGTGATACCAATTTCATTGTGCTGGGCGAGCTGGTGCAGCGGCTTTCCGGGATGCCACTGGACCAGTACGCGGCCGTCCATATCTTTCAGCCGCTGGGCATGAAGCACACACGCTTTCTGCCGCCTCCGGAATGGAAAAGCAAGATCGCGGAAACTTTTGCGCCGGACAGAAAGCAGATCCTGCGCGGTGTGGTGCATGATCCGCGCGCGGACAGAATGGGCGGCGTGGCGGGGCACGCTGGAGTATTTTCCACGGCGGGCGATCTGGCTTTGTACGCGCAGGCGCTGATCAGCCGCAAGTCAATCCTGGATGGCGACATTATAGAGAAGATGACAACGCCGCAGCAGCCGCCGAATGCAACAGAGGTCCGGGGGCTGGGCTGGGACATTGATTCTTCGTTTTCGTCGAACCGCGGCGCGCTGCTTCCGGTGGGATCGTTTGGGCATACCGGGTACACCGGCACATCGATCTGGATCGATCCTTACACGGATACCTACGTGATTCTGCTGACGAATTCTGTTCTGCCCCGGCAAGGGCCGGCGATTATCTCTTTGCGGTCGCGTGTGGCGACGGCGGTGGCAGGAGTGCTGAAGCTGGATGTAACTTCTGCCAATCGGGAAAAGCTGCTGGCGATTACGGGCTATAACGAAGCGGCCTCGGCTTCACGGCATTTGGGAGCGCGCAACGGGCACGTGTTGACCGGGATTGACGTTTTGGAGCAGGACAATTTTGCATCGTTGAAGCAGGACAAGACGCAGATGACGATTGGCCTGCTGACGAACAACACCGGCGTGGACGGGCAGGGCAGAAGGACAATCGACGTGTTGGCTGGTGCGCCGGGAATCAAGCTGGCGGCGATCTTTGCGCCGGAACACGGAATCTTTGGCGCGCAAGATGACTTGAACGTCCAGAATACGACTGACTCGGTGACGGGCGTTCCCGTGTATTCGATGTATGGAGGCACAGACGCGAAAAAGCGACCGCCGCTCGACGTGCTTAAAACGCTGGATGCTGTGGTCTTTGATATTCAGGATGCGGGAGCGCGCTTCTACACATATCCGGCAACGCTGGGCTACCTGCTGGAAACGGCGGCGGAGACGAATACCGAAGTCATTGTGCTGGACCGGCCAGATCCGATCAATGGTTCATTTGTGCAGGGCCCAATGTCGCAGGCCGAGCTCACAAACTTTAACAACTACCACCCCATACCTCTACGACACGGCATGACTCTGGGGGAACTGGCGCAACTTTACAACACAGAAAGAAAAATCGGTGCGCGGCTCAGGGTAATTCCCATGCAAGGCTGGCTGCGTGGTGACTGGTTCGATTCCACCGGCATCGTGTGGGTGAACACCTCGCCCAATCTGCGCTCAGTGAATGAGGCTGAACTGTATCCCGGCGTCGCGATTGTGGAAGGATCGAATGTTTCCGTGGGACGCGGCACAGACACTCCCTTTGAAGTGTTGGGCGCGCCGTGGATCGATGCGCGGGCGTATTCCGACTATATGAACGCCCGGCTGATTCCAGGCGTTCGTTTTGTGCCAGTGACGTTCACACCGGTAAGCGGCCCGTATGCCAACCAGCAATGCAAAGGCGTGAACATCATTGTTACCGATCGCACGGTGCTGGATGCGCCGGAGATGGGAATTGAACTGGCAGTGGCGCTGAGAAAACTTTATCCGGACCACTGGAAGGTGGATCTGATACTGAAACTGCTGGCTAATCGCGAGGCTTATGACGCCGTGGTGCGCGGCGATGATCCCCGCGCGATCGCGCAAGGCTGGCAGGATGATTTAAACAAGTTCAAAGAGCTGCGGCAGAAATATCTGATCTATAAATAGATCCAGGGGTGCCTTTCCCTTGAGGCTGTCATCGAGCTGGTCTTACGGCTACCAACTGCATTCTTTCGAAAAACGGATAGAAATGGCAGTCCAGCTATGAAATTTCATAATGGGAAAGCCCTTGGTCCATTCAGCCTAACGACGAAAAGTTTTTCTCCACGAGACTTAACAATAACATTGACATAACTTTACATTGGTCATATAAGAATCCCACCTCGAAATTGCATCGGCCCATCACGGAAAAAAATTGTGGTGATTGCCGTGCGTTTGGAGAGGACTCTCTGGGGGGAAATGCTATCAGCAGCTTTTGGCTGCCGGATGTTGTTTTGGTTTTGCCGGAAAAATTATTTGCCGATACTTTCGCGGTCCGATTCCTCTAGTCCTTTTTTAACTACTCCCGGAGGAAGAGAATATGAAATTTCAGCTCCGCTGTGCAGGTTGGCTGCTGTTGCTTTTTGCGTTGTATGCAACTTCAACTGCTCAAACCAGCCGCGGTACCCTTACCGGTATCGTGACTGATAACTCGAATGCCGTGGTCGTGGACGCGACTGTCAGGCTTACGGAAACCGCGACCGGGGTTTCCCGACAAACAACCACAAATGGTGCGGGTCTTTACCGATTTGACGCCGTCGATCTTGGCACCTACAAATTGTCGGTGGAGGCGAAGGGTTTTGCCATCCAAAACCAAACAGGGATCGAAATCCAAGCGGCCCGTACGCTCAATATCGATTTTTCCTTGAAGGCAGGCTCCGCGGAAACTGTAACCGTAGAAGCGAATGCAGGCCAGGTTCAACTCGATACTTCAGAGCAAACACGGGGTGCGCACTTTGAATCGCAAACCATTCAAGACCTGCCCATCACGGGAAGAGATTCCCTGACCCTGGCGCTTTTGGTACCGGGCGTGACCAAGTCGACGGGGAACTCCATTAATCAGGACGGAACTTTCAGTTTTGCCGTGAACGGACAGCGTCCGCGCGGCAATAACTTCCTGATCGATGGAGTTGAGAACAATGACATTTCAGTAACAGGCCCGGCATTCGTCATTACCAACCCGGATGCGGTAAATGAAGTAGCCATTCAAACGGCGGACTTTAGCGCGGAATTTGGCAGGGCGGGTGGCGCCGTTATCAACCAGGTGACGAAGTCCGGATCGAATGCGTTCCATGGCTCGGCGGACTGGGTCTATACCGGCAGCGCATTTAAGGCATTGGATCACAATGACAAAATCGCGCACAAGTTCGATCCCCCGCGCCAGGTGGAGAACGTTCCCTATTTCTCGCTGGGCGGCCCGGTGGTGATTCCTCATATTTATGACGGTCACAGCAAAACGTTCTTCTTTGCCGCGGCGCAGTGGGACCGCCTGTTTGGTCAAACCACAGGGCAGGTGCGCGTGCCGGATGCGGCGGGCGTTGCGGTGCTGCAATCGCTGGCTGGCTCGTGCCCGAATGCCGCGCTGTATCTGCAGGCCCTGGGCGCATTGCGCGGGGACCCAACCGCGTCGCCGGCATCGATCAATCTCGCAGTGCCGAGCGCTGCCGGTACCTGCAATGGCTCAACGCGAGCGGGTCTGAACCTGACCACGGGGCTGGCGTTGCGATCGGCCTCATTCTCAAGCCTCGATAACAATCACCAGGTCAGAGTTGACCACGTGGCGTCTGAGAAACAGACCCTGAGCTTCCGCTGGCTCTACGACAGCTCAATCGTCGGACCGTCGCTGAACAACCTGCCAGGCTTCGACAACAATTTTGTGGGCAGGACGATGAACGGCTTGTTCAGCGATACGTATATGATTACCCCCAGCGTGACCAATGAGTTCCGATTCAACTACGGACGCATCGGTTTTAATTTTCCGCTGGCGGCTTCAGACCCATTCCACACCACAATTGCCAACTATTCCGGGCTTGGCGTAACCGGCTTTGGCGGCGCCACCAACATTCCCCAATTCAGGTTTGCCAACAATTGGGGATACCAGGACACCCTGACGCTGGTGCGGGGCAAGCACACGTTCCGCGTGGGAGCTGACTTCCTGCAACAACTGGCGCGGCAGCATCCGCCATTCAACGAGCGCGGATCGTTCGTCTACTCCAATAGCACCACCGGCGGAGCGGTGACCTCATTCGCCAATTTCTTGGACGATTTTGGCGGCCGCGCCGGCAGCCTCAACCGACAGTTTGGAAGTTCTATTTATTATCCAAACCTGTTCCGCCAGGCCTATTTCTTCCAGGATTCCTGGAAGGTAAACAGCAGTCTTACGCTCAACCTGGGGCTCCGCTATGAGTATTATGGAGCGCCGGAGAACACATTTACCGTGGCCGGATTCACGAACTATGACCCGGTCAACTTCGCCGCTCCGCACAAAGTTGAAGGCGACAAGAATAACTTTGGGCCCAGCGTGGGCTTTGCCTGGAACCCCAAGGGGTCAAACTGGCTCAGTCGTATGATGGGCGGAGAAAAAACGGTCTGGCGCGGCGGTTTCCAGACGAGCTACGACTCAGCTTTTAACAACCTGTTATCGAACATGGCAGGTTCTTCTCCCAACACCCTGGGTGGGAACATCGTTTCGGCGAGCTCGGCCGCGGCGCCGCGCGGAGCGTCGAGTTTCAGTACGCTGTTCTCCGGCATTGCGGCCACGCCGGCGACGAAGGAGTCGGCGCAGAGCAACCTGTTCCTGGGAAGCTTCCCCAATCCATATACCGACCGCTGGTCGCTTGGGTTTGAACGGGAGCTGCCATATGACTTGTTCTGGGACATGTCCTATGTGGGCTCGGTCTCACACAAGCTTTACCGCACAATCGACATGAATCCAATCGTCAACCTGGCCACGGGAGACCGGCTGCATAGCGAACTGCAAAGTTCGCTGGTGCCGAGCATTCGCGCCGGCCAGGGTATCCGGACGGTGCGCGCTTCAGCGGCAAACTCGAATTACGAATCCATGCAGTTTGAACTGAAGCGGCGCTTCAAGAGCACTCCGCTGGGAGCGTTTCTGCTGCGCGGCTCTTACACCTATGCCCACTTCCTGGACGATGTGAGCGACGTGTTCGGCTTTGACTCGACGCCCAGTTCCTTCCAGTCGGTTTCGCAGGTCCTGGGAGCCAGCTCGCACATAGATTATGGCAACTCGGACTTCGACCGCCGCCATATCGGCTCAATCGGGTTCTCATGGGAGATTCGGGCGCCGAAGAGCGGCCTGATGCAGCAGATTCTTGGCGGGTGGAAGCTGGCGGGAATCGCCGACTGGCAGACCGGCGAGCCTTTCACTATGAGCAACGGCTCAGACCGCAATGGTGACGGGCAGTCAGGACCTGACCGTCCGGACATCAGCAACCTGTCGGCGCCATTCAACACGCGGGCCACGATCAACGCGGCCTGCCCTACGGGCTTCGCCAATCCTGACGCGAATGGCGCGTGCGTGGACCCCAATTCCGTGCATTTCATTGAAGGAATTGGCGCTCCCAATGCGCGCACCGTCGGTAGAAACACGATGGTGGCGCCAGGTTTTAACAACCTTGACCTGTCGATCGCCAAGGCATTCAAGATCAGCGAACGCAGCAATTTTGAATACCGTGTCGACATGTTCAACGCTCTCAATGGCACCAACTTCATCACGGTACCGTCACGGGTCATCAACAGCGGCACCAATGTGGCTCCGGGACAGGTATCGCCATTCCTTAACTTCCTGAACGACAACTCCATTGGACGCTCAATGCAGATGCGGCTGAAACTTACCTGGTAATCCTCTGTCTGCGCCCCTTGGGCCCCGGTTTACGCCGGGGCCTTTTTACTTGGTGCGCTTTCCCGGAGTTCGCACGCCCTCTATACTTCTTTTGCATGGACCTGCACATCGGCACATCAGGATGGTCATACGCGAGCTGGAAGCCGGCGTTCTTTCCGGAAAAACTGCCGTCAAAGCGCTTTCTTGAGTTCTATGCGGCGCGGCTGAATGCGGTGGAGTTGAATGCAACGTTTCGGCGCATGCCGACGGCCAGCGCCATCGCAGGCTGGGTGGGGCCAACGCCCGCGGACTTTAAGTTTGCCGCCAAGGTGCATCAGTCGATCACGCATTTCAAGAGGCTGAAGGAGTGCGACGATTCTTTCCGGTTCTTTCTGCAGAGCATGGAACCGATGAGGCAGTCGGGCAAGCTGGGGCCGATATTGATCCAGACGCCGCCGAATCTGAAGGCCGATCCTGACTTGCTGCGGACGTTTGCGCAGCTGCTGCCGCAGGCGTACAGGTTTGCCTTTGAGTTCCGGCATGAGAGCTGGTTTAGCGACGTGGTGTATGAGGTGCTGAAGAGCAAAAACGCGGCGCTGTGCTGGGCGGAGAGCGAGAAGATTATTGTGCCAAAGGTGGCGACGGCGGACTTTTTGTACTATCGCTTTCGCGAACCTGAGTACAGCACGCCCGATTTACAAAAGGTGGCGGAGGAGTTGAAGACGCAGAGCGCGGAACGCGAGGTGTTTGCGTTTTTCAAGCATGAAGAGCAGCCGGAGAGCGCGTTGAATGCCGTAACGGTAGCGCGGCTGAATGGGATTGAAGAGAAGCAATTCGTGATGCCGGAGAAGAAAGCGGGGACGCGGGGGCTAAAGCCCAAGTCGATGTAAGTCTCTTAACCGCCGTCAGAACAACGAGAAGGGGTTGGAATCGCCGTGATCGCCGGAATCGCGCGTCATCCCGCGTCATCGGAAAATCAAGATCTCACAACGGGTTCTACTGACCAGGCCGTCCGGAATGAGGTACGGAAGCGTTAACTCTGGGTCCCGTTACGGCAGCAGAGCAGATCCCTCCGGTCCTGCTCGCAAGCTGAAGAGAGCGCTTGCTCGCTGACGGACCTGTCGGGATGGTGATTCTATGTGGAAGCATTTTCGAAATAGTTCACAGAGTTCATGCTGAAGCTGCTTACCCGGCAATCGATTCGATTGTGCGCACTGCATTTGGTGAGAGCGTAATTTCGAGGCTGGCAAGGTCTTGCTTCATGTGATCTGCGTTGGTGGTCCCCGTGAGCGGCAACATGCCGACAGCACGAGCGAAAGCAAAGATTAACTGGGCGGGGGTCGCGTTCATTTCCTCCGCAAGCGCCGTGATGGTGGGATGGCCGAGGACTTGCCTGTTCGCAGTGAGAAGAGAGAAACCCTGGTAGATGATGTTGCGCTCTCGGCAGAAAGCGCGTACATCGCGGTCCCAGCCGCGAACGGCGTAGCATCGGTTCTGGACAAACGCAGGTGGCTCCGCATGGGCGCGGGCCATCTGTTGCAATTGAGCAAGTGAAACGTTGCTAACGCCGAGAAGGCGTGTGCGCCCGGCGTCGCGTTCCCGGATCATGGCCTGCCAGGTTTCAAAATCGTCGGTGGTCCAATGGGAGCTAGAAGCGGGGCCGTGTAGAACAAAGCTGTCCACGTGATCCGTGTCAAGATGCTCGAGCGAACTGGCAATGGACTGCGCGACCTGAAGAGAAAGAGTTGCCGCAGGATCGTAAGGCAGGCGATAGTCCTGTCCGTCCTGATAGGTGAATTTGGTCTGGAGAAAAAGATCATTGCGGGTGACGAGGCCTGCGCGGTATGCGGCTGCAAGGCCCTGGCCGACCCCGGCTTCAAAGTAATGCTTGCGCTGATTGGCCGTATCGATGGCGCGAAAGCCCGAGCGGATGGCGAGTTCAGTTAAGGCTGCGGTGTGGTCTTCTTTCCACGCGGTGCCATATAGGAAGTCTGGAATGGAAGTCGGTTGGGCTTTTGGCATCGATTTATTCTTACATACGGCGTTTTGTCGTTTGATTTGTGAGGCAGGAGTGCAGATGAGCGTTTATGCGATTGCGCAATTGAAGATCACGGACCGGGCGGCCTTTGACCGCTACCAGGCGAAGTTCATGGGCGTGATGAAACGTTTCCAGGGGCGGGTGCTGGCGGCGGATGAGAAGCCGCAGGTGATCGAAGGCCAGTGGGAGCGCGATAAGGTTGTGTTGCTTTCCTTTCCGAATGAGGCTGCGTTTCGTGAGTGGGCGGAGTCGCCGGAGTATCAGGAGATTTCAAAAGACCGGAAAGCGGGGTCGGAGGCGGTGGTGCTGCTGGTGAAGGGAATTGGATAAAGAAAGCAATTGGCAAATAGTAATTGGCAATTAGCTTGAGGAGCGGGAAACCCCAAACCTTACCGCGGATTGCCGCAGATGATCGCGGATCATGAAGCAAGTAATTTTCACCGTGGAGAGCGGAGGCGCTGAGAAAACCCCAGGCAAGTAGAAATTATTTTCTGGCCTTAGCCGGACGATTTTTATTGATTTATTCGCTAGATATTCGCTATACTAAATCTTGATGGGGCGACAATCCCATAAAAGCGGCGCAACGGGAAACCGTTGCGTTTTGTGTTTTGGGCATTTTGCGACCCTCTGCCTGATCTCTCGGCCGATGGAATGGGGAGCAAATGGGGAGGTTTTAGATAAGTGCTTATGTTTGCAAC
>DAHUXR010000013.1 GCA_027307045.1 Acidobacteriaceae bacterium | reverse complement strand
CGAACCCGTCGGCCATGCGCACCCGCGCGAAGAAAGATGGCGGCGACTACGTCCTGAATGGCGAGAAGATGTGGATCACCTCCGGCTCGATCGCCAACATCGCCATCATCTGGGCGAAGGTGGAAGACGAGAACGACCGCATCCGCGGCTTCATCGTCGAGACCGATCGTCCCGGCTTCCGCGCCGCCGACGTTCATGGCAAGTGGTCGCTGCGCGCGTCGGTGACATCAGGCCTTTCGCTGCAAGATGTCCGCATCCCGCTGGAAAACCTTCTTCCCGGCTCGGACGGCCTGAAATCGCCGCTGGGCTGCCTGAACCAGGCGCGTTTTGGCATTGGCTGGGGCGCGATTGGCGCGGCCATGTCCTGCTATGACACGGCGCTGCAATATTCCCAGGTACGCAAGCAGTTCCGTGACCAGCCAATTGCATCTCATCAGCTTGTCCAGGAAAAGCTGGCCTGGATGATCAGCGAGATCACCAAGGGGCAGCTTCTGGCGCTGCAAGTGGGCCGCCTCAAGGACGCAAATAAAGTTGGGCACCAGCACATCTCCATGGCCAAGCGAAACAATGTATGGATGGCGCTTGAGTGTGCGCGCATGGCGCGAGACATCCTGGGCGCAAACGGCATTGCTGACGATTACCCGGTGATGCGCCACATGATGAATCTGGAGTCAGTAAAAACATACGAAGGCACGCACGATATTCATGCGCTGATCATTGGCGAAAATGTGACCGGCATCAGCGCGTTTTGAGCCGTAAATGTATTTCGGAGACGCTAGATTGAGACGATATCTTCTCAGTGTTCTACTGCTGTTGACACTTTTGAGCGTTGCATCGGCAACTGCTCCGGACCGCTCCAAGGGTATTTCTCTGCACATGCTTCCCAAGCGAGTCGCTGATATAAGTGGGAAGAAATGGGGATTCACCGTAGATTACGCAAAGCATTTGAAGCCCGAATCCGAGGAACCGGTTCTTCAGACAAGAAATGAGTTACTCGCCTTCGTTCGGAAACAAGATAAAGATGTGCAAGATAACGGCGTTTGGATAGTCACGACTCATCCTGACGCCTATTCGGATGCGGAGCAAGCTTTGTTGGAAGACGTCAAGAGTCTCGCCCGAGAACAACACATCCCATTATTTATTTCCCGCGCATCCGAACTGCCAAACGGATGGAAGCGATACGATCAATGACGGTCTTGAAATCGAGACTAAGACGCAATTCCGAGCGTAGCGAAAGATCGCTCCGCTAGCCTAACCAGACAACCTCGGAGGCATTTTTATGACGACCCGCGTAGCGGACAAGCATAACGAAACGAGAAACCTGGCCCACCAGATGGAGTTCGAGCTGGCGCTGGAGTTTGCGCGCGTAGTGGAAGATGCTGCGATAGCTTCCGCGCACACCATGGGCACCGGCGACCGCGAGCGGGCTGACCACGTTGCTACTGAAGCCATGCGCACCACCATGGACACGGTCCCCATGCGCGGGACGATTGTTATTGGTGAAGGCGAGCGCGATCAGGCGCCGATGCTCTACATCGGCGAGCACGTGGGCGCGGGCTGGCATGACGGCGAGAATCTTCCGGAAGTCGATATCGCAGTGGATCCGCTTGAGGGAACGAACCTATGCGCCACAGGCGCTCCGGGCGCAATCACCGTCCTGGCTGCATCAGAAAAAGGCGGGCTGCTCAACGCGCCGGATTGCTACATGGAAAAAATCGTTGTCGGGCCTTCCTGCAAAGACGCTGTTGACCTTGACGCGCCGGTAAAAGAAAATCTGAAGGCCATTGCGCGACGCCTGAGCCGTGACATCAGCGATCTTGTCGTCGTGGTCCTGGACCGCCCACGCCATGAAAAACTTATCGATGACATTCGCCGCGCCGGAGCGCGCATCCGCCTCATCACAGACGGTGATCTTTCCGCAGGCATTGCCGCGGCCGTAATCGGCACCGGCGTTCACGTGGTTATGGGCAGCGGAGGCGCTCCGGAAGGCGTGATCACCGCCGCCGCCATGCGCTGCCTGAATGGTGAAATCCTGGCTCGCCTCGTCATCAACACGCCGGAACTCGAAGCCCGCATCGAGAAAATGGGCATCAAGGACAAGAAAAAAATCTATACCGCCAAAGACCTTGCGCCGGGCAAGAATCTTGTTTTTGCCGCCACTGGCGTCACCGACGGCGCGCTGATGAAAGGCGTCCGCTTCTTTGGTGAAGGCACGCGCACTTCATCGATTGTGATGACCCGCCACAGCGGCAAGGTCCGCTTTGTGGAAAGCATTCACCTGGCCAAGCGCGCCGACGTAAAAGTCAGGTTCATGTAGGAACAAGCAAAATAGCACCTGGCAATTGGCTTGATCAATTAAACTCGACGCATCCGGCTTTGCTGATTGCTATTGCTCATGATGCAGCAACTCAAGCTCTACGATCCCGCCAGAAAGCCCACCGAGTGGACCGGCCTGGTACACGCGGGACAGTTTGCGGTGTTTCATTCTGACGTTGCAACCGATGTTGAGCGCTCGCCGGATGGGCACTACCTGCAGGCAGGAGAAGAAAGTGTCTGCGTTGTGTTTGACTCACTCGATGAAGCAGAAGCCTATTGCGAAACGAAGGTCGCAGATATCCCTAATCTCCGCTGCGATATCTACGATTACACCGGGAAATCCAATCCACCCTTTCTCACTTACGTAAACAAAATTCATCTCAACTCTGGATCAAACCGCGCAAGATGGGGATGGGCTCTGGTCGTAGCCAGCCTGCCCT
This sequence comes from Acidobacteriaceae bacterium, assembly GCA_027307045.1. Taxonomy (GTDB): domain Bacteria; phylum Acidobacteriota; class Terriglobia; order Terriglobales; family Acidobacteriaceae; genus Angelobacter. The sequence goes on along the minus strand of DAHUXR010000013.1, from coordinate 57,699 downwards.
TTTTCTGGGTAGAACATCACTGGGGCAACACTCTGGTCATACCCATGGTAGTCGGCGTGAACCTGGTCTTGGCCGGGCTGCGACTTGTCTATTGGGGAAAAGGCGGATCAGAGAAGCGGCGCGCAGTTAGGGAAAAGCAAACTTAGCCGCGAATTTTCGCGAACAGACACGAATCAAATCTTTCCTGCACTTTATTCGCGCTTTTCCGCAATCATTACGCGGCCCAACGGCTTTATCTGCGCCCTTCCGCGTAAGTCTGCGGCAAAAGGCTTTCTTTATTTGCGGCTAACGATCTCTTTTCCCGATCCGTGAAAATCCGTGCAATCAGTGTGATCAGTGGTAAGGTTTTGGCCCCGCCTATTTCCGCGCGCGCGGCATGGGCGGCCAATCCTTGGGATTGCCCTGGAAGAGCGCCCTGGCCACTTCATGCCGAGCAGGGCCGTTGCCGTCCGCCACGGCAAAACGCGCCGGATGCTCCGCCGAACCCGACCACAGGGAAACGCCCGCATACGCGCCATCCTTACGCAGGATGTAGAAATGCATGCTGACGTAAATCAGCTTGGACATGTCATTGTTGTAATTGCGGACAATACGCTTGAGCGCGTCCATGCCGGCGTCTTCCGGTGACATGCCGCGGCGCATGTTCTCCACGATGGTGTGCGCACCCACAATCTTGATATTTTCTTCACCGCTTCCCGTAGCGCCCGCCGCGCCCACATCCTGGTCACAATAACAGCCCGCGCCGATAATCGGCGAATCCCCGCATCGTCCCGCAAGTTTCCACGCCAGCCCGCTCGTCGTGGTCACGCTGGACATCTCCATTTTCTCATTCAACGCGGAGCAGTTGATCGTCCCAGTCGGCGGATTGAGAACTTTCTGGATTGCATCCGCGCGACGTTCTTCAGGAATACCGATCTCAGCCGCCAGCGCATAAAGTCTCTGGATCGGCTTAGGCTGATCCGCTAAGGAACTTGTCTCCAGACCTGCCGGAAATTTGAAATTCGGATCGGCCAGCCCCGGTCCCCACCAGTCGCGGTCAGAGTGGTATTCCTTCCACAATTGCCAGATCTTGCGCGAGTGCTCAGTTAGCAGATTCTCTTTAGGAAAGCCCATCAGCACGCCGAAGCGCGTGGCGCCCTCGCCCACCAGCATCACGTGACCTGTATGCTCCATCACGGTGCGCGCCAAAGAAGCAACATTCTTGATATCGCGCACGCCGCCCACCGATCCCGCGCGGCGCGAGGGGCCATGCATGCAACAGGCATCCAACTCCACCACGCAATCCTCATTTGGCAAGCCGCCCAGCCCAACGCTGTCGTCCTCGGGATCGTTCTCCGGACCGGAGACTGTGGTAATGGCGGCCTCCAGAGTGTCCGCGCCGGCCTGCAGCTTTTTATAGCCCGCCTCAAGATGGTTTCCTCGCGGAGTGATTCCGTTGGCCGCAGAAATCATGATGTTCTTCGCCGGAGAGGTGCGTGGCACTTTCAGGTTGTCTTTATTTTGATTTTGCGGTTGTGGCGCATCGGTGCTCTTGGCTGCCTGCCCTGCGGCCAGCGTGGCCGAGGTGACGGCGAGTCCGGAAAGAAAATCTCTGCGTTTCATGGGGCCTCACATGATGAATGCAATGATGAAACGAAAAAGCATACCATTTTTTCTGAAATTCCGACGATTCTCAATATCGGACGTGATGCGCCTTTGAAACCGCCACAGCGATGATCGAATTTGCAGGCTGCAGGAAATCATTTCCTGGATGTGTACATTTTTGGCCTTCATCGCCCCAGTCAAGTAGAAGCAGCGGCGCCCAGAATGGGGAAAGAATCGCCATCTCAACCCATACGGACACATGATTCATCGTATCGTGCCGTCCCCTCGCAATCCTATCGCTGGGATATTGTTGGGGAGGTTCCCATCCTGGCGCTCCCGAATTCATCTTGTCCGTCTTCGCTCTACTGAAATCGCCGAATGTTATGGTGTCTACTTTCCAATCAACTTGTCCACTCCGGCACTTGGGCCCTGCGTGTTTCACCCGGGTTACCCTTCCATGGGCTATCGTTCCGGGCTCCAGCAGCCTCACGCCATCGATGACGAACGGCCTTTCGAGACGCAAAGGTACGTCATCACCAACTTTGGCGGTTCTCGAATCGAGCGGACTCATCAGCGAAAACTTCAACGCCGATCCTCTAGGTACCAGTACGCGGCTGGTCAATTGTGGGGTTTGACAGGTCGCTGCATTCGTTGAAAGCAGCAAGGTCATGATGCAAATTACCGCAAAGGTGCGTTGCAAGTTCATGGCGTCCTCGTGGTTGTCAATTTGCAAGTTAGAACATGCCGCGTGGAGTTCCAAGCGACATAGTCCGGCATCAGGAGAAGGTCGCTGAATGTCGCTTCTTTGACTCTCCGTTTGGAGGATTTTGGTAAGAGGTGGAAAAGAGAAAATCAGTGCCGACGGGGCCGCCACAGCCTCTGGTACGAAGGAGCCATTGTCACGCGAGACGTGGCCTAAGTTGTCGAGCTCATTAGGGATGTTTCACGTGCATTCGCGGCGACTTTTCCTTTCGAGAAAGGCCGTCACTTCGCTCGAGGCTTCGGAAAAACCTACACCGCCATTTTCTTCTCCGCCGTGTTCTGGTCAGCCCGGAACCTCAGCAGCGCGGCCACGTGCCCGGCCTTTTCCATGTCGGGGTCGCCATCAATAAACCGGATATCGGCGCCGTTGCGGAGCGCCAGATCCACCAGCGCGTCGGAAACGTCGGTTACTTCGCGCGTCTCATGCGCGCAGACCGCGCAGGTCTTTACCATGCGCGTATCCAGATGCTTGCAGTTTGGGCACTCAACGGCTTCCGCCTTGAAGCCGCGCAGCACCAGCAGCGTCTGCACCTCCTGCCGCTCCAGCGCGCTGAGCACATGCTTTAAACCAACGGCGCCGCGCGCGTTGCGGTGCGCTTCACCCATCACTTCGCGTACTAGTTCCTTCTGGTCAGTCAGCATCGACTCTGTCAGGATGCGTCTGGCGTGCTGGCGCACATCTTCCGGCGTAGCGGAAAGCACGTCAATGGGGAACCTTCCGCGCAGCTTCTGCTTGAGATCGCTGTGCAGTTGCGACTCGATTTCCGGCCATGAATCATCCTGGCATCCGATCAGCAGCGCATTGAACTTGTCGCGATGCGCCAGCATCAGCAGCGATTCTGCAAACATCTTGAAATGCTGCATGGTCGTGTTCTCTACGTGCCGCTCGCGATGGCCGGCTTCATAGCCTTGAAAGCCGTCACTGCGCGGTACCGCGGGTGAAGGGCCAAACTCCAGGTCTGGCTTTTGCGTGATTTCCGTGTCCTGCAATTCAAAGATGCGCGCTTTCCTGCGGTTGACCAGCGCAATGCACGCGCGCGGCAGCCCGGATCTTGCGTCCACAAGCGGACGCAGGTGAAAGCGCGAGTTCACCGTGATCTGCGACGGCTCGGGGCGCGGAGGAATGTCCAGTTCACGCCATATGCCCTGCTCGCGGCAGGCAAAAATCGCTTTCCCGCGCGAGTGGTTTCCATGCAGCCCTTCGGCAATCGTCAATATCTTTTCCAGGTCCTGGCGCAGGACGGCATCGTTGCCATTGCGCTCGGCCTTGCGCAGCGCATCGCGCACCAGGTCTTTGGCCATGATGGCTTCTTCACGGTGCGATTTATTTTGGGGGGTCTGTGGCTGAAAATAAAAACTGATGGCGCATCCCGCCGGCGATTCAAACTGTGCCAGCTGACGAATTTCTTCACGCGTAATCATGCGCGGATCTCCTTATGTGTTTTCCGTTACGCAACCCGGGAATGATGAAGAAGACTTTTCCTGAGCTGGTTCTGCGTTGGTAACTTTTGCTGGATATGGGCCCGCGCGTCGTGAATGGACTGGCGTACCTGTTCCGCGGAACGCCCCGCCAGACGCGAGATTTCATCCACCGTAAAACCTTCCAGCGTGTACAGCACAAAAGCTTCGCGATCACCCGCCTTCACGCCGCCCAAAACAAGGTCCAGTTGCGCCACCATTTCGTCGCCGGCCATGATCTCTTCCGGCGTGCGCACACTCTCATCGCGGATAACGCTTTCTTCCGGCAGGCTGTCATCGGGCTGGTGGTACTGCAGCACACTCTCGTCACTGCCAGTCACGTTTTGAATTCCGGCCGGCGCGTCCAGTGAGATGGTGGCCGTATCGGCGTTGTCATGGATCAGCCGTCGGATGGCCTGCAGAGCGAGGCGATGAAACCAGCTTTCTGGCGACAGCAGCTCTCGCTTGCCGCCTTCATGCGAAAGCGCGCTGACGATCACCTCATCGATCACTTCTTCACGCGTGATCTGGTCTTCACGGATCTTGTCCGATTCAACCTGGAAACGTAGTTCCTGGTCGATGAACTCTTCGAGCTTGCGCAGGTTGGCGCTCAGCCATAGCTCGACATCTGCCACGGCAGCGCTATCGGTCTGTGCCGCTGGCTGACGGATCGGCGAAGTGACGGGCCGATGTGCCTGGGTGTGCGTTTTCCCATTGCCGCGCGCAGGGGCGGCCTCGGCGGGAATTGGCATTTGCGTAAGCCGCTCACGGCCTGCTCGCCGCAAAGATTTCCGCGTCCAGTGGCCGCGCAGCAGCTCTTTGTGTTTCGTCACCTGGGAGATTAAGTCGGCGAAAGCGGATTTGATCGCCGCTAAAGCGTTCTTCTCCGAGCGCTGCACTGCCATCTGTCCTGAGGGTAATCGCAGGTTCAGTGACGCGCTTATGCCGCGGTCGTTGTCCGGTTCCAACGTTGCGTACAGATGCACTAGATCAGGCTTAAAAACTTGCAGTCGCGGTTCCAGTTTTTGTATTTGATGCTTGAATTCGCGTTCAATATCGGGCGTCTTGCCTGGCTTGTAGCTGACGTGAACATTCATGTGTGCCTCGGCTGGGGAGAAGATCCCTTTCGGAAGGTCCGCAGGCCCTCATTCACTTGCAAATTTTACACCTGCCAGTAAGACGCCAACCAAATTTCGTACGTTGCACAAAAAATAGTGTTGAAATGTAAATGTATTTCTTGCTTTACGTCACATTTTATGAACGGAGCTGCTTTTTCACCTTTGATGGCGGTCACTAGACAGTGTGACGCGTGTCATCGCGTTTACGATTAAAGGCGGTTAATCATGGACGCAACGTAGCCCGCGCCAAAGCCGTTGTCGATATTCACGACGCTCACGTTGGAAGCGCAGGAATTCAGCATGCCCAGCAGGGCTGCCAGGCCGTTGAATGACGCGCCATAGCCAACGCTGGTTGGCACAGCGATAACCGGCACCCGCGCCAGGCCGCCAACCACACTCGGCAACGCGCCTTCCATGCCGGCGCAGACGATAATCACCCGGGCCTTGTCAAAAATTTCCCGGCCTGCCAGCAACCGATGTATCCCCGCCACGCCCACGTCATATAGATGCGCCACTTCATTGCCCATGATTTCCGCCGTGACCAGGGCTTCTTCCGCCACAGGAATGTCGCTGGTTCCGGCCGAGATGATCACCACAGTGCCTTTCCCGTAGTTCGCGGCATCCTGTTGCAGAACGATGGCACGCGCCAACTCCCGGTACTCGGCTTTGCGGACCAGTTTTTTGACGGCGCGAAAATGCTCTGCCGTGGCTTTCGTCGCCAGCACATTGCCGCCCTGCGCCGCCATGCTCTTGAAAATCCTTGCTACCTGCGCAGGCGTTTTACCCTGGCCAAAAATTACCTCCGGCATGCCAGAGCGCACGCGTCGATGATGGTCAATCTTGGCGAAACCAAGGTCCTCAAAAGGCATATGCCGCATGCGAGCAACGGCGTCATCGGGTGAGACGGTGCCGTTGCGGACATCCTGGAGCAGTTTGCGGAGAGTGGCAGTATCCATGCTTTTCTGAAGTCTGTTTTTCTGACCCGAATCCCGCGCAGCGGGTGAGGGATCGCTATTCGAACTATGAATTGTACCCAAACATGATGGAGGGCAGAGGGTTCCCTCACGCTTTGCGTTCGGGATTACAGAAAAACTAAGAGAAGAGTTTCCCCTGCGAGGGATTCACGCGTCGCGCCAGTTCAAAGTACGTCTTCTTGGCCACGCCGGGCAGATGGATCTTGCGGAAGAAGAGAGACCGCAGGAAGCTCTTGCTCATCGACCCCGCCAGGTACGCCTCATGCATCTCCGCGCCGAGCATGGCGCCAAGGTGCCGGACCAGGAACTCGCGCTTGTTGCCACTCGATGCAATGCCGGTGGCAATCACCCGCGGCAGCTCTGACCGCAGGCGCGCGTGCCCTTCAGCTTCTTTGTGGAGCACAAGAAATTCAATCATCTCGCGATGCTCGCGGGCGCCGAATGCCTTGTGGATTTTTGCGGCGTCGCGTGGCTGGCTGCTGAGCGCGCGGAAATCGTGCTGGCGCATGACCGGATAATGAGGCAGCAGAACGCGCGCCCCAAACGTAATAAAGGCGCGCTCAATCACGTCAAAATAAAACTGGTCCTGGTGTGAACTGCCGGCCCAGGGCCCATTCGAACAAGCTGCGCCACGGCACTCATACTGGACAAAACGCACGGCTTCCTCAGCGGCGTTTGCGAGCTGAAAGCGCTTGATCAGCAGCAGATTGTGCCTGGGCGAATAAACGCAGCCTTGCTGCCGCAGCTTCTCCAGCACGGGACGCCGCTCGGCGGCGGGAATCTCTTTGCGCGCCAGCAGCTTTTCAAAATCCTTTGCGCCAGGACGCAAATAAACTTCCGGATAGTCTTCAATCAAAGCGCTGGAGTGGCTGCCAGTAACCGGCGAATATTGTTCCAGTCCCATCGAGCGCATGAACGTATCGACGAGGTTATAGAACGTGGGCGCAAGGTCGGGCTGGTTCGGCTGGGTACGCCACTTGCCGATGTAGATGCGGTAGCTCTCGTATTTTTCCAGAGGCGTAGCGTTAAAGACGCAGAGCACGTCGTCACTCACCTGGACGCCGTGAACGCTGTCACTCAGTTCGCCCGCGGCCTTCCAGTAAAGCTCGTCGAGGTTCTGCAGCACGGTGAGCACGCGATCGCGCGGCCGCAATAAGCGCAGCCAGTGCGGCAAATGTTGCGGAGCCAGATGCGCTTCGCCAAACAGCGTAAGCACGCGCGCTTCAGGATGCGCCCGGCGAATCTGCGCGATCTGCGCAGCGGCGTGGCGGTCACGCGCGCCGATCTTGCGCATGTTGCCGCGCGGCTTCAGATCAATTCCATAGACCGGGCAGCCGTGCTTCCTGGCCTGGCGCAGCAGGCGGGCGAACGGCTCCCAGTCATAGCCCCATTCCGCGTCATAGCGTATGCCCGCGCGAAGTTCGTCTTCTCCGATTTCACCGCGCAGCCATTCGTCCAGAACATATTGGTCGCGGCTGAAAGCCATCTCCAGCGCCAGCACCACCGGACGCTCGTTGCGCTCGTTCTGGGCCAATTGCCCGATGAATGACGCGGCAAAATCCTGCGACGCGGCAAGAGCGTGATAATCGCCCACTAAAAGGATGTCGGCGGTAGAGCACTGCTGCTTGAATTCGGTATCGGTAAGAGCGCGGAGGTAATCGCGAAAGGCTTCAGTGAAGTCACGAACATATTTCAGGCGGCCGTGCGGATCGGTGGCGCTGATTTCGCGCTTCACCTGTAGCAATGCAAGCTGCTGCGCCGCTGTCCTGCGCCGGGCCCGAATTGAGAAACCACTGCCCATGAAGTAGCCTGGCTTGACTTCAGCGCAGGCACCTCCCTATCAATTACTATTAGTCTGTTTGCATTACTCTGTACCCCAGACCTTACACCCTTAGATGCCGAATCCGTTACATCCGTCAGCCCATGTACTCACGGTAGCCGCCACTGGAGCGAGCGGCGCGATCTTCACGCGCGAGCTGCTGCTCACGCTTGAGCGCGACGAACGAGTGCAGAGAGTCAATTTCATCGCGTCAGACAACGCGCTGCGCGTTTTTGTCGAAGAACTTGACATCAAGGGACGCAATAATCTTGTGCAGCAGTTGCTCCGGAAGAAATCCGAGAAGATACAGGCGCAGAATAATGACGACATTGGCGCGAACATAGCCAGCGGCTCTTACCCGACGCATGCCATGATCGTGATTCCTTGCAGCATGGGAACTCTGGCCAGAGTTGCTCACGGGCTGGCCGGCAACCTGATCGACCGCGCCGCCGATGTCTGCCTGAAAGAGAAGCGCCCGCTGGTGCTGTGCACGCGCGAGACTCCGCTGAACCGCGTGCACATCCGCAACATGGACTGGGCCGCGGAAGCCGGTGCCACCATCTATCCGCTGATCCCCACGTTTTATAACCAGCCAAAGAGTTTTGAAGAGATGGCGCACCAATTTGCGTGCCGCGTGTTGCAGTTTGTGGGCCTGGAGCAAAAGGACGCCTACCGTTGGGGATCTTGAAGATTCATCGCCGAGACGCGTGTCATCCGTGGTGAAGATTTGCCGTACAGCCCCGCCGCTGCACAAAATCAAAGAAGACCACCGGCGAACCTGCTTAATTCATGACTTTTCATGAAAATCGCGTGAAGACCGCTCAGAATGCCGAGTTTAGCCACATTTTGTGCATCTCTGGAAAATGACAAAGTGTCGAAAGCCAGAATTGGTATTCGGGCAAAAAACTGCGTTTGGCAATGGTTCGGGCAAGTCCAGCCTTTTTCTCATGAATAATCCAGGCGAAGGCGCGGGGGAGAGGTATCTGCCATGCTACTCCAAGTCTGTAGACTCAGAGGCATCAGTTCGTCAATTATGCAAGGGACACGCTTTACCCAACGAGTTCTCGGAAATCAATGGCAAAAGAGATACGCACAGGCAAACGATTAATTCCGATCTTGGCTGCGAGTCTCCGCACTTACAGACTAGCAAGGCGATTATCTCAAGAAGCGTTGGAAGAACGATGTGGACTTCACAGAACCTATGTTGGAGCGGTTGAACGGGGTGAACGCAATGTGATGCTCCGTTCTCTTGAAGTCCTAGAGTTCGCGCTTGGTGTGTCAGTACCCGTACTACTCACACCGAGAAGCCATGGCAACGAATAAAGCCCCTGTTGACCCTCAGAGGTTTGTCGAAGAGATCCGCCGAAGCGATTTGACAATCTACGACCCGATTAAAATTGGCGATCCGACACTATGGATCCCAACGCCTGAACTCCAAGCTTTGCTTGACGCGGGGTTGCGCGGATTGTCACTGGCGGGTTTGCCGCTTCGTACCCGCTCGAAGGTGATAAAAGAGAAGGTTTGCCATGTGCTGGGGTATCCGGTGCCGAAGTCATTCCGAAAAACTCAGCCTCGATTCCCTGGACAAATCTTCGATACGTACGTGCAGAAATCCAATAACCTCCAGGTGTGGAACGAAGAATTGTCAGCAACGCGGCGATATGTGCTGATCCGAATTTCGGGGAATGATGTTGTCATACGGGTAAGAGTCGTAACCGGCGAAGCTTTGGCGATGCTCGATTCAACAGGGACTTTGACTAGTAAATATCAAGCCCGATGCATCCCAGGGACGGATAGCACGGAACTAATTGCGTCAACCGACACGCCGCTACTTGCGCCATTTGTGACACCGGAGGTTGATCTTAGTGCCGTCGCAACGCCCATAAAACACCCGCAAGCAGGCGAATTGCTGACAATCCGAGCTGTTTTTGAGCGTCTTTCGCGGCTGATTGGGCAGAGTTTCGCTGATGCTGGCATCGACCAGGAGCGAAATCGAGGCGCGGCGTTACATCGTCTAGTGTGTGCAGCGCTCGGCTATGCAAGCTATCAAGACGACGGACAGTTCCCCGATGTCCGTCACCAGCTTTTGGAGATAAAGCTACAAACGTCACCAACTATTGATCTTGGTCTCGTTAGGCCAGATAGCACAGAAATACTTGACGTGCCCATGATCAGGGAAAAACAAATTAGGCACTGTGACGTGCGATACGCTGTCTTCTATGCGGGTATTGATGCGGGACAGGTGAGGTTGACACATCTCTTTCTGACGACGGGCGAGGCGTTCTTCAGGCGTTTCACACAATTTAAGGGCAAAGTACTCAATGCGAAGTTGCAGATTCCACTACCGACCGACTTCTTCGATCAATAGGCCGAATGCTCGCCATACGGAGCGGTCAAGCTTGGCTTCTAAAGCCTGACCGGCAAAGGAACCTGCGGCTTCATACATAGCTTTGGCATCCGCGACGATGCTGCGAGCTAGGGCTGTTTCCGGATTTGGTAAGGGAAACTGTTCCACATACTGCGTGATGAATCGGCGACGACGGGCATACAGCTTGTTGTTGAAGCGATGATCGTAAAATGTTTCGGCAAATGTAGAGTTTGCCACAGCTGCCGCAAGCCACAGGAGGTCTTCCTGATCGGGATGGTCGCATGTTAGCCAATAACAATCCCCATTAACGACAGTGCCGTCCAAATCGAGCCAGAAAGTCGGACGCTCCGAGATATCTTTAAAAACAAGTTTGGGTGCGGCCCAGCTTTCCGGATCTTGAGGAACCCATATCTCGTACCAAAGGCGACCTCCTTCGATAACGTAGGTTCGCCCCTCAAGGGTCGCACGGTGCGTTTCGAGATAAGTCCGTGTCTTCGGGTAGCGAGTCAAATCTATAGCCTGACGTTGCTTTTGGACGGTCTCGTGAGGATAAAGAATTAAGCGTTGCTTCTTTGATGAGACCGCCCGGAAACGTCCGGCGATATGATGAGTGGTGACAGGGCGCAGAAGTTCCGGCCGCTCCTGCTCCATATTTTCCCAGTCGCTTCGAATGAAGACATGGTCCGCACAGGTCTTAACGCCAACGCGAATTTTTCCGATATTTTTGAAAGAACTCCATGTGTGATTCCTGACAGTTGCTAGCCAAGCATCACTGCTGTCTGTCGCAAGACGCCAAACGTCGCCCGGTGCCCCCGAACCGTCGAGGGTGCCATGCTGAACGCGGAATCGGCGTCCGTCGGAAATCGAAATGGGGCCAGTTATTGCAAGTGCGGCAAGGGGATTGGCTGCTTCATTTATGGCTGGCTCGGTCGTTTCGTAGATCGAGCTAAATTCAGGCACGGCAGAAGCGACGCCGTTGCGGCCATTAGCCAGAATCACTGCGGGTAGGACTGCAGCATTGAAAAGCTTGGTATCGCCCAAGTCCCAGATATGCCGAAGCGAAAAACGATTTCTCAGAGCGGCGCGGACACCGGCGCCACCCTTTGTGGTCATGAAGCGGTTCGAAACGATAATGCCAGCCGTACCACCGGGTCGCAGAACCTGAGCCATGCCGATCAAAAAGGCATGATAGAGGTCAACTCTCCCAGAAAGACCGAAAGCGCTAGCCAACTCCTGAGCTTGATCGGCCCCCATGATCTGTGTACGGACATACGGTGGATTGGCAATAATAAGGTCAAAGCGTTCGGTCTCGCGGGGCGCGAATAAGGTCGACGTAGCCGAAACACCACCCTGCTCGAGCACGAATTCAAGAAAGCTTCCTACCTCGAGTTGCAGGGTTACCTGAGGAAAGGACGCAGAAATTCTACGCCTCGCCTCGCATATAGCCTCCTCGTCGGTATCGAAACCATGAACTTCGATAGGTCGTTGTGGATGAGTGCACAGCCTGGTCAAAAGACTCAAGAGTAGCTCGCCGTCACCGACTGCCGGATCAAGTACCCGGATGGTATTCTTGGTTTCGAAACGGGCGCAACTTACGATTTTCTCTGCAACAAAATCGGCCAGGAGATGCGGGGTGTATGTGGCTCCTCCCGCTTTCTCCTCGGTTACAAGTTGATATCTTTTAGCTACTTGTGACCGTGCAATTGTCTCCATTTTGTCGATTTCCATTCGCTATTGATTCCCTGCTGGTATAGTCGTCTTTCTGACCGTCGCATGTCAAGTCATTTTGTAATTTCATGATAGAGAAAGTTCCGAAGAACCCGGTGCTAATTCGGAAGGGAAGAGCGGGGTGCATTTATATGGCATTGTACTAATTCGTACTTGATTCGCTATCAAAACTGCGCTAAGATGAGCTGCGCCTCAGGGTGTGAGCAGCATCAGATCATTGAAAATTAGCAGGCGGCAACTTAGCAATCCGGCATTCAGCTGTTTGAGGTACAGGCTTCGCCTGGATTGAGATCGTTCGACTCGCGGTTAAGCCGCTCGCTCACGATGACAGTTTGTGGCGCGGCGAATTTGCGCCGCGCGGCTTTCATGGTTTGCGACCCTCTGCCGATTGGGTTTGGGACTGGGATTGGGATTGGGTGACCCAAGGGTGACCCAAGGGTCACCCAAGCGTCACCCAAGGGTCACCCAGGCGTCGATTGGCAAAAGTCTTTTGTTTGCAACAAGAGTTGAAAAATGGGGGGAGGGGGGCGCACAGAGTGCGCCTATCGCCGACAGCGCGCGTGATCGGAAAAGTAAAACTCCACCACTGATCAACACGGATGACGCTGATCAGGAAATCATCCCCGGGGATGATTCGCATAATCCGTTTGGAATCCTAATTGAGGGGGAGGGGGGAGGGCTTGGCTCTCAAAACTAAAAGCCTCACCCACCCGCACACTCTATTAGAATCCTTGAACCTGCGCGCGTTCCAAAGTGGAACGTTTATCGAAATTATTGCGACCGCGAAGCACGAAAATAATTGCGTCCCATAGACGATGGGCGCACAATTCGTGATCGCCGGAGCGGATAGCGCCCGGCTGAATGCTAAAACGCGAAGAACAGCAGATTGCTCGCTGGCTGAAGGCGCTCGTGGAAGTTGACCTCAGGCAGGAATGCGGGATGCCCTCAAGATGAGTTTGTAGCCAAACAAGCGAGATGCGCTGCAAGGAGAGTCCCCGATGAATCGCAAAAAGCTTTTATTCCCGGTTGCAACGCTTACACGTAAATATATTTGGACATTCCTGATGGTAATTGCCCTGGCCACTCTTTCATCAGGCCAGACGATTGCTGGCACGCTGAGCGTCAGCAGCGCCACCACCTCAACGACTGGCACTTGCAGCATCCGGACCACGACTGACACCTGGACGTTTACGGACACACTGAACGTAGCTCACGGCTTTCCCAACACCACGAACACTCACATACTGTTAAGTTGCAGCAGTTCGTGTAGCGGTGGAACTAAGAGCGGATGTACGACAGGTTGCGGGTGCCCGCCCTCAGGTTCAACGTCACAGAATGAGTGGTCATCTGATGGGAGATATTTTCTGAAGGCAACAGGAGGAAGCGGGTCAGTGACGGCTGAAGCAGGATATGTCAATCCCAAGTTTGTGGTGGTCGGCGTCACATATGCGCCGCCTGGGCCGTCGGCGAATACCTTTGTGAATTACACGAAAAGCACCTTTGTTGGCAGTACAGAGTCTCTCAGCCAATCATTCATGGGCAGCACCACTCAGACCGTTTCGCTGACTCGTGGCTTCAGCATCCCTTTTGTCGCCAGCGGAAAGTTTTCCACCACGAATGCGACTACAGCCAGCCAATCGACCAAAGCAACGTCAACGGTAACGTCGAGCGTCCAGGTTTCGAGCGGGGAACAAACCTTCGGCACTGGAAACTACTTTGCTCCTGTGAACAACGATTATGACCAGATCTGGGTCTGGCTGAATCCTGTGGCCATATTCACTATCAATGCGGGTACTCCTCTGCCGGTATGGAATGGGTATGGGGCTGACTCGACTGACCAGAACGGGCTGGACATTGTGCCGATTGCATTGGGTTACCTGAATGGTCACTTCGGAGCGATTCCGCCGGACATACAAACCTCGTTCAATCGCACCTGGGCTGCCAATCAAACGTGGCCCGCCGGCCAGGGCCCTGCCCTGAACAGCGCCGACCTGGCTCAAGTTGCCGCCAATGATCCCTTCTCCGTCAGCACGTATGGTGTCAATGAGATCGGAAGCGCCCCGCCATCGCCATCGACCCCGGACAACCGTTTCACGCTGACCACGTGCAACAGCAGCAACAGCTTTTCTTATCTACAGGCCGCTCCTTCGACCACCCCAAATATCTTCACCTGCGGTCTCACCTACACCAATCTTTCAACTCTGGCCCAGGCGATTTCGAGGAGCTACTCGCAGACTTTTTCCGTCGACGCCTCATTTTCAGGGTTAGGTTTCTTTAGCGACTTCAGCGCCGAATTGAAGACTTCAAATACGCTTACGTGGGTCACGGACGCGCAGAAGTCAGTCACCACCTCGACAACCTCAACCGGGAATCTCTCCGTCCAGGGGCCGCCTTGCAATAATGTAATGCCGGGCGTGGGGCCTTGTGTTCCCGTCTATGACGCGAATGGCAATGAACCAACGCAGTTCATGGTGTATCAAGACAACATGTTCGGAACGTTTATGTTCGCGCCGGTCCATTTTTACTAAAAGGAAAATCGCGCGGATCCCCGTCCTTTCGTAGAAGTCAGTTCGCCGGTTTGCGCTCCTGCGAAAGGATGGGACTCAACAGCCCCATGTTTTTAACGAATCGTGAGAATTAATTAATCTCCAAATATCTGTTTACCGCCGATTCCTCCGTTCCTCCGCGTTTCAAAGATTTTGATTCTCTCGCCGTCGTATAATTCTCCCGCCAGCCAATCTCAATTCAGAGGTGTGTTGACGATGAGAACTCTCTCTTCCGGATTTTTCTCTTTGGTCCTTCTGCTCTGCCTTTCTTCCACTCTGTTGGCCCAGACTTTCCGTGGCGGCATCCAGGGAACGGTCACCGATTCAACAGGCGCGGTTGTGGCGGGAGCGGACGTTGCGGTCGCCAACCCTGAAACCGGGCTCTCGCGCTCCACGCAGACGGATGCTACCGGCAACTACTTTGTTTCTGAATTGCCGATTGGAAACTATGACGTCACGGTGAAGGGCAAGGGGTTTCGTCCCGCCACCACCAAAGGCGTGCGAGTGGCGGTATCGTCCAACCAGGAAGTCAACGTGCAGCTTTCACTGGGCGGCGTTGGGGAAACCGTGATTGTTACCCAGGAAGCGCCGCTGGTGAATACCGTCCAGGATACGCTGGGCGCAACGCTGGATGCGGAACAGTTTAACGAACTGCCGGTCAGCGGTCGCGACTTTACGAAATTGCTGGTCATGGTGCCAGGATCTGGCGGCGATCCTTCTGGCGTGGCGGATTCGCCCGGTTCTTTCGGGCTGTTCAGCATCAACGGCAATCGTGGACGCTCCAACAATTACCTGATCGATGGCACGGACATGAATGATGGTTATCGCAACCTGCCGGCGATCAATCAAGGCGGAGTGTTCGGCACGCCGGCAACCATCCTGCCCATGGACGCGCTGCAGGAAGTTTCCGTTGTCAACGCCACTGAGGCTGAGTTTGGCCGCAGCTCCGGCGCCACGGTGAATATTGTTACCAAGTCCGGAACCAATTCGCTGCACGGCACGGCGTATGAATACTTCCGCAACAACGGGCTCGATGCGCGCAATTTCTTCAACAGCAAGCCGGCCCCACAGGACGTGTTCCACAATAACCAGTTCGGCTTTTCACTGGGCGGACCGTTCAAGCAGGACAAGACTTTCTGGTTTGTGTCGTATGAAGGCCAGCGTGAAGGCGTGGGCATTCCCACGGTTGCAACAGTGCCAACGCAGGCGGACTTGAATGCCGCAATCGCAGCCAACGGCGGAGTCGTGAACCCGGTAATCGCCAACCTGCTGGCGCGGAATCCGTGGCCTTCCACCACCAGTCCTGATGGAAGCCTGGTGACTTCAGATAAGGCCAACAATCGCGTGGACAGTTTGATTGCCAAGATTGATCATCGCTTCAGTGAGAATGATCTGCTCACGGGCCGCTATTATTTTGGCGATAGCGATCAGAGTTTTCCGCTGGCGCTGGTTGGCGGAGGCATCCTGCCCGGCTTTAATACGGTCACGCCCACGCGCGTCAACATTGTTTCGCTTTCGCATACGCATATTTTCAATCCGCGTTTGCTCACGGAAATCCGCTTTGGCTACAACCGCTTCCATGAGACTTTTGGCCCGGAAGACAGCACGTTTGATCCGTCTACCATCGGCCTCAACATGGGCACCTCGAAGCAGGATTTTGGTCTTCCTTCCATCAATGTTTCCGGATTTGCTCCGCTGGGCGCCAACACTTCAGTCCCGCGCGGACGCACGGATTCCAATACCCAGTTTAATGACAATTTCACCTGGGCCGCGGGCAAGCACAACTGGAAATTCGGTTATGAATTCCGGCGCACCTTTGTGGATGGCTTCTTTGACAGTGGTTATCGCGGCAAGCTGAGCTTTGATGACCTTACGTCTTTCATCGCCGGGACGCCTTCCAGCGGCAGGCAGGCACAGGGCAACTCTTCCCGCCAGACGTTTGAAAATAATCACTCGTTGTACCTTGAAGATACGTTCCGCTTTTCTCAGCGCATAACTCTGAGTTACGGCGTGCGTTGGGAATATTTTGGCGTGATCGGGGAAGAGAAGGACCGTTTCAGCCTGATTGACTCTGCCGGAAACGTGAATACCGTCAAGCAACTGTATCCCCGCGACCTGAACAATTTCGCGCCGCGCGCCAGCATCGCCTGGGACGCTCATGGCAACGGCAAGACCGTCATCCGCGCCGGCTGGGGCATGTATTATGACGCTTTCTCGCAGGATTTCTTTGTTGGCCAGCTGCCTTTCAACACCTTCAATTCTGGCCCCGCTTATAATGGAGTTGGACCGGATCCCATCACGTTCAGCTTTTCTCCTGCCAGCACCATTCAGCCGGGCGTTCCTGTCTTCGATCCCACAAGTTTTGCGGCGACGGATGTTTTCACCGTCGATCAAAAATTGCGAACGCCGTACATTCATGTGATGAATTTGAATTTGCAGCAGGAATTGACTCCCAAGGTCGCGCTGCAAATAGGCTATGTTGGCTCGCAGGGGCGCAAGCTCTTCCGCTATATCGATATCAACCAGATCAATCCGGCCACCGGTACTTCGTTATTTCCTTCGCTGATCTTCGTCAACCAGTTTCAGTCTTCGGCCAGCAGCAGTTATAACTCGCTGCAAATGTCGTTGCGCTTTCGCGACTGGCATCGTTTGTCTTCCAGCGTGAATTACACCTGGTCGCATTCCATTGACAATGCCAGCGACGGCCAGGATTACGTTCCCAACGCCACGCAGCCTGACAACAGCTTTGCTCCGGACCGTGAACGCGCCAGCTCCAATTTTGATATGCGCCACCACCTCAGCTGGACCTTTACGTATCAATTGCCTTCATCGGAGAACATGCACTGGCTCACCAAGGGATGGGCGCTTGATGGTGTTCTCAGTCTCGCCGCCGGGCAGCCGTTCAATGTGAACTATCTGTTTGAAGGCGACTTCAACGGCAGCGGCGAGTTCTTCGGCCGGCCGGACCTTGTCGGAAATCCATTCACCGGCACCAAACTGCCCAATCAAATTCTGAATCTGGCCGCGTTTCAGGTCCCCTGCAACATCAATGCCACGCTCGACGGTTGCACCGGCAACCAGCACTTCGGCAATCTTGGCCGCAACGCTTTTGTCGGGCCGGATTTCAAGGACTTTGATTTCAGCCTGGCCAAGGATTCCAAGCTTACTGAGCGCCTTGCAATGCAGTTGCGACTCAATATTTACAACCTCTTAAATCATCCCAACTTTGCCAACCCGCTGTGGCCGAATTTCGGCGTTGATTTCGCGCAGAACGGACTCGATGCCACCGGACACGGCATCGGATTTCTTCCAGTAACGGCCACGCCGGATGTCGGTACCGGCAATCCGTTCCTCGGCGGCGGCAGTTCGCGCAATGTGGAACTGGCTCTTCGCTTCAAGTTTTAAAAACTGGTTTAGGGCTCGGCGGCGCGTAGAAAGGCTGATTCACTCGACAAAAACCTAAAAAGGTAGAGCGCCGCAAGGCGCGACTGAAAATAGCCCGGTACGCCGAGCGTTCGGTATTTGTTCCGAACGCTCAAGTGCCGGGAGATTGTTTGGCACAAAGAAAAAGTCCCGCCAGGGACGACTGGGGGTACAAATGATCGGCCCATGTCCACCAAATGCGAACTAGCCTGCACGTTCAAAAACCGTAAAGTCCTTGGGAGTTGGGTTTTCTTGGTATATCATCCCAGCCTGTGTGACTCATAAGTAGCTTAAAGTTACGTCTTATTTTCATTTATGATAGCGCCCGAAATTCTCTCGACTCTAGTTGACGATGCCATCAAGGCAGTTGTTGCCGGCGGCCGGCGTGTGCGAGTTGTTTTCTTTAGCGGATTTGCGTTGATTTTAGCTGCAATCGTCCTCGTTGCGATGCCAACTTTTACGGTTTGGAAAAGAGCTGGCTTACCCCAGCGGCTGTTAGCTTAGCTATTGTAGGTACTTTTGCCATTCTAGGGATTGGAACTTACCGACAGGTGCTGGAAAGCACTGCTCGCGAGAAGGTTATTGAAGAAGTCGAGGAGCGAGTACGACAGCACCCTAATGAGCCACAAGCTGCGTGGGATCTTGCACGCCTCAAGTTAGAGAGCTACCTGAATCGGAATTTGAGACAAATTCAGTGGATTTTTTTCTTAACTTTGCTCGTGATGTTTGCTGGCTTTATCATAACTTGGATATGGTGTTATCCACGTGTACCAGTCCCCCGAGAACTTCAAACCCTCTGTAGTTGTCACTGTGTCTGGTGTTTTCGTTGAGTTTATCGCTGCTACATTTTTGCTGATTTACCGATCAACGATGAACCAAGCGCGCTCGTACGTCACGATGCTAGAAAAAATTAACGCAGTCGGCATGTCCATTCAGATACTTGACACGATGGAAAGCCGGGAGACAGATAAGTTTCGAGCACAGCTTGCCATGGAATTGCTTTCTCTTTATGGATGAGGAGAAGCCCCGCGAGCAGGCGAGCGAATAAAGACACTTAGCGACTCACCGAGGCCCATGCTGTTTCGATCCTCACTTTCTAATGCTCCTCATCTGCTTCTATTGCCGACGACGGGCATAAAGGAACGAAGGGGCTCGGTTTAATCCGGAAATCGAGCCAACTAGACCTTTAAATTCAATACCTTATCTGCAACCGTCGAAAGTTTGAAAATTCCTCTTGACACATATCGCAAATCGGAATATTGTTATTGCAATTAGCGATATGAAGCTTGGCGAAAAATTGCGCTACCTGAGATTGATGGAAGGGAACCTTCGCGGCTTTGGTCGCGAGATGACCCAGCAGGAAGTGGTGAAAGCCGTCGCTCGCGACCTCAAGATGAAGATCAGCCAGAGCTATCTCTCGCAGATTGAGAATGGCGCGCGTCCGCATCTGACCAACAAGACGCGTCTGCTGCTGGCAAAATTCTTCAACGTCCATCCCGGATATCTGGTTGACGATCCTGAAGGCTTCCACAACGAACTCATATCGGACGTGAGCGCCGCGGAAGATACGCTCGATCTCTGGCTGATTCAGGGCGCGGAGCGTTTCCGCCGTGATCCGCCGGTAAGCCGCGCGCTGCTCAACCTGGCCAAGCACAAGGATTCGCGCAGTTGCCTGGTCTTGATGGAAGCCATTTTAGAAACGCCGGAGCTGGCGGAAAAGCTGCTGCATGTGTTGCGTCCGCAGCGGCAAAAGAGCGCCCCGGAATTGAGCGAGGCTTAAGCTGAGCGGGATAACGTCGAGCGAGATAAAGCTGAGGGACGCAAGGTTGAACGAGGTAAAGCGATGAACTGGGAAACTTTTTATCTGGTCTGTTTTGTCGTGGGTTTTGCCTATACCGCGTTCTCTTTTTTGAGCGGCACGCTGCATTTCCATCTTCATGTGCCGCATCATTTTCATGGCGGACACGGAGCGGGGCACGGCGGCGGCTCGCATCGCTCAAGCTTCGGCATCTTCAATCCCATGACGATTGCGGTTTTTCTGGCGTGGTTCGGCGGCACCGGATACCTGCTGGTCCATTTGCGCCACATATGGGTATTCGCCGGTCTGGCGTTTTCCACTCTCTCCGGGCTGGTGGGCGCCGGAATTGTATTTGTTTTCGCGGCCAAATATTTCATGGCGCATGAATCCAGTCTTGATCCCATGGATTTTGAAATGGTCGGCGTGCTGGGCAAGGTAAGCGGCGGCATTCGCAGCCGTGGTACTGGAGAAATCATTTTCGTGCAGGAAGGCGCGCGCAAAGCGTGCGCTGCCCGCAGTGAAGAAGGCGACGAGATCAGGCGCGGTGAAGAAGTAGTGGTCACGCGCTTTGATCAGGGTGTGGCGTACGTGCGTCGCTGGAGTGAACTTGCGGAAAAAGCCGGCGTCACGCCGGAAGAGGAGAAGAGTCTGTGAAGGTTCTAGGAGGATCTATGGAGTGGCAAACAGTTGCAATCTTTGCTGGTTTGGCCGTGTTGGCCATCATGCTTGTCATCAGCATGCTGGCCCGGTTGTACCGCAAAGTTGGCCCTAACGAAGCATTGTTGGTATATGGCCGCGGCAAGACGCCGCGCGTAGTCAAGGGAGCCGGTACGGTGATCTGGCCGCTGATAGAAAGCTGCCGCCTGCTGTCCCTTGAATTGATGTCTTTCGATGTAGCGCCACAACAGGACCTTTATACCAACCAGGGCGTCGCCGTCACGGTGGAGGCCGTGGCGCAGATCAAGGTCAAGTCGGATGACATCTCCATCCGCACCGGCGCGGAGCAATTTCTTACCAAGACGCCGCCACAGCGTGAAGGCCTGATTCGTCTGGTGATGGAAGGCCATCTTCGCGGCATCATTGGCCAGCTCACCGTTGAGCAGATCGTCAAGGAACCGGAGATGGTGGGCGACCGCATGCGCGCCACCTGCGCCGGCGACATGAGCAAGATGGGCCTTGAAGTCGTCTCCTTCACCATCAAGGAAGTTCGCGATAAGAACGAATACATCTCCAACATGGGGCGGCCCGACGTTGCCCGCATCAAGCGCGATGCCGACGTCGCCGCCGCTGAAGCCGAGCGCGATACGGCCATCAAGAAAGCGGAAGCGCAACGCGCTGCCGCCATTGCCCGTGCCCAGGCTGACCAGGAACGCGTGCTGGCGGAAACACTTTCACAGGCCAAGCAGGCTGAAGCGACACGTGACCTGGAAGTAAAAAAGGCCGCGTACCAGGAACTGATCAAGAAGCAACAGGCGCAGGCCGATAAGGCGTATGAAATTCAGCAGAACATCCAGCAACAGCAGGTAGTTGCTGAGCAAGTGAAAGTCCAGCTGATCGAACGGGAAGCGCAGACCAAGGTCCAGGAAGCTGAAATCGCGCGCCACCAGAATGAGCTGATCGCAACCGTATTGAAGCAGGCCGAGATTGAGAAGCAGCGCGTCCTGAATATTGCGGAAGGCGAAAAGCAGCGCCTGATCGCGGAAGCGGAAGGCCGCGCCAATGCTATCCGGTTACAGGGGGAAGCCGAAGCCGACATCATCTTCAAAAAAGGCGAGGCTGAAGCAAAGGCCATGAACATCAAGGCGGAAGCCTATCAGGAATACAACCAGGCGGCGGTGGTGGATAAGTTGATCAGCGGCTTGCCGGAAGTGGTCCGAGCCATGGCGTCACCGCTGGCTAACGTGGACAAAATCACAATTGTCTCGACCGGCAACGGCCATTCGGCGGGCATGAGCAAAATCACCGGCGATATGGCGGAGATCGCCGCGCAGGTACCGGCATTGTTTGAAGCACTTTCCGGCATGAGCATGGCGGAGCTGTTCTCCAAGGTGAAGCAGATTGGCGACAAAGGCCCCAAGCCTTCGCCTGAACTGCCTGGTGGAGACGAGCCTCCCGCAGGCAAAGCCAAGGCCGCGGCAAAGTAACGGTTGAATGCTGGCAGGTTGGCGGCAGCCTGCCGGCGGTTTTTAAGAATTGTCCACCGTAATGGAGAAGGCGATGAAGAAGAAGATTTCGCTACTCGGAGTTGTATTGGGCTTGATCGCGGGCGCGATGGTCGCGCTGCTGGCCGGCAGTTGGATTTTCTGGCTGGCGGCGGGAATCGCCATCGGCGTCGGCCTGGGTTCTTTCGGAAAGCGGGCGGCGCGGCCCTCGGGCTTCACTCGCGACTCCAATTCCCGCACGGCAAATGCAGGGGGGGCAAATCTGTGATCGCGACACTCGCCATTTTCGTTATCTGGATACTGGCTGCCGCGCTGTTGTTTCGTTTACTCAGCGTGTGGGACGAGCTGCCGGAGCGTGTCGCGATACATTTCGGTGTCACGCTGCGGCCTGACGGCTGGGCCCGCAGATCAATGATGGCTGCGCTTATCTTTGCGGTGGTGGTTGGGCACGCCGCGCTTTCAACGTGGCTTGTTTTTACGCGTCTCTCGGCGGACCCAATGGTAATCGCCATCCAGCTGGCCACGGCCACCGCTTTCTTTTCGGTTTTCTGGCAGGTGATTACCTTCAACATTTCAGGCAAGCCGTTGAAAGCAATCTGGATTGTCCTGCCGGCATTGTTTGTCGCGGGTTCCGTTGGCGTGCTTGTGACAGGAGCTTTGGGCCATCATTCGATGCGTTGAGAACGAAAGGGAGTAAGAGATCTAAAGTTTTCGAATTTTTTGGAGGCGTTATGGCATTACTAGAAAGAGTTTCAACCTTGATCCGGGCAAACTTAAACGAATTGATTGACAAAGCTGAGCACCCGGAAATCATGATCAAGCAGGTCATCCTGGACATGGAAAACCAGTTGCTTCAGGTAAAGACGCAGGTCGCCATCGCCATGGCTGACCAGCATTTGCTGGAAAAAAAGCAGAGAGAGAACGAAGACAAGATTGCGGAGTGGGGCCGCAAAGCGGAAATGGCCGTAGGCAAGAAGCAGGACGACCTTGCCCGCGCTGCCATTGAACGCTCGCTCCATTACAAACAGATGTCGGAAAATTTCCGCCAGCAGGTGGCCGACCAGACGGCGCAAGTGGAGACGCTTAAGAATGCTCTCAACAAGCTTACGCAAAAACTGGAAGAGGCACGCGCCCGCAGCGAGCTGCTGATTTCGCAGAACCGCCGCGCTCGCACCTTGAGCAAGGCCGCTGACGCGCAGTCCGCCGTCTCCGGCACCAACCACGGCGCTACGTTTGATCGCATGAAACACAAAGTGATGCGGCAGGAAGCCATTGGCCAGGCCAAGACTGAACTGTTGTCCTCTGAAGCCGCCAGCGTGGAAGACCGCTTTGCCCAGATGGAAAAAGAAGACGAGATCAGCCGCATTCTGAATGAGCTGAAAGCGAAGCGGGCTTAGTTTACAGGCCCGCTTTCGCTCTTACGCTCCCATCCGGCGTCGAATGGTAGGATTGTGTTTACCTGATCCAATGACGAGACGAATACGCTTCGCCATTCTGTTCCTGAGCTTCTTTTTAGGAAGTTGCATCGCCCACGCTGGTCCGTCTCGGCGTGAGCAGCAGCTCTTTAACCTGGTGAATCACGAGCGCGAGAAGGCGGGCCTGAGCAAGCTGGAATGGAATGATCAGTTGGCTGAAGCTGCGCTGGCCCACTCCAAACTTCTGGCTGAGCACCGCGATCTCTCACATCAGTTTCCCGGCGAGCCGATATTGCAGGAACGCGTGGGTTACACTCGCCTGCGTTTCAACGCCGTGGCGGAAAACGTTGCGGAGGCGCCCGACGTCGATACCGCCCACACCGCGCTGATGAAGTCGCCGGGCCACCGCGCCAACATTCTTCATCAGGACTACAACGCTATTGGTATTTCGATCGTTGAGCGCGACCGTACGCTGTTCATCACGCAGGATTTCGCGCACACGCTGGCTTCTTACACGGAAAAACAATTCCGCGAATCTCTGATTGCCAGTTTCAACCAGGCAAGGCGCGCGAGAAAAATGCCTCCCGTGAACGTGATCGGTGATCCATCTCTGAGAAAAGCGGCCTGCGCCCAGGACATGCACACCGACAAGATGATCCAGAACATGCCCGGAGTGTCTGCCTTGCTGGTGTTCTCGTTATCAGAACCGGGATCTCTGCCCACCGATATGCGGAAATATGCCTCTGACAAAACGCTCCAGCGCATGAACATTGGTGTTTGCCTGCAAACCGGCGGCTCTACGGGATTTTCCAAGTTCTGGGTGGTAGCGGCCCTTTATCGCGCTGCCGAGTAATGTGCCCATTGTAAGACCTTGAAACTTACAAGATGAAGATTCTCTTTCATTGCGTTTTCATTTTCATGCTGACCGCCGCGCAGGCGGGTCAAGCCGGCCCATCGATCTCCGCCGAGAAACGCATTTTTGAGGAACTGAACCATGAGCGTACCAGCCACGGTTTAATCGCCTTGCAGTGGGACGATCATGCCGCCAATGCGGCGCGTGCCCACGCGCAATTGCTGGCGAAAAATGGCAAGCTCTCACACCAGTTTCCCGGCGAAACCTCGCTGCCGGAGCGTCTTGGCGCCACCGGCGCGCGCTTTACCGTTTCCGCGGAAAACGTTGCGCGCACCGAATTTATTGAGGACGTCCATCCGGCGCTCATGGATTCAAGTGGTCATCGTGCCAACATCCTAAGCGCCAGCTATAACGCAGTCGGCATCGGGGTGGTTGAGGAAAAAGGCAAGATTCATGTTACGCAGGATTTTATTTTCCTCGTTCCTGACTACTCGGAATCACAGTTCAATTCCGCGTTTGCTGAAGCATTCAACCTGGCCAGAAAAAGCAAAGGAATCCGGCCGCTCCAGGCGCGCGACGATACCACGCTCCATGAATTGGCTTGTACCACAGACGGCGATGCCGTGAAGCTGTCCGATAAACTTTCCGGCGTGTCAGCGGTTGTTGTGTTCACGTCTTCTGACCCGCATCACCTGCCGCCGGGAATGAATCCTCGCGTCGCTAACCCCGATTTCCATCTCATGAAGTATGGCGCGTGCTTCCGTCCCGACCAGGAGCATGGCTACGCCAACTTCTGGGTCGTGGCCACTTTCACAGACTGATTCATTCTCCAAAGAAAATCAATGTTGCGATTTCTGCAGCAACTGCGCCAGATAATTTCCCCAGATTGCCGGCCATGAGTGTGTCCCATGACCGCGCGTCTGGTCAGTGATCGGCAGCAGCACATACTGTCCATTTTTCACGCGCTGAATATCGCGATCAAGAATCCTGAGTTCGGGCGGGTTGATCTGGTCATCGGCTGAGTTCACGGCGATGAGCGGCGCGGTTATCTTTTCCAGTTGCGGCTCAGGATTGTAATTCCGCGACGCGTCAAAGTAATAAATCATGTCATTCGCGTCCGTGGTCTTCATGCGGCTGGTGATGAAGTCTTCCAGGACCTTATCGGCTTGTTCGCGGGTAGGCTCGTCTTTCTGCATTCGCAGCGGCGCGCTGCCCATGATCAACAGGACATCAAGTGCGGCAGCAAGGCCGTGAGGTTGCTGCGTGTACTCGCCGTTGTTCCAGTCGGGTGAAGTGCGAATCGCGTCCATGATCATGCGGCGAAACATGCGGTTCCGCCCGCCAATCTCTACGGGCAGGCTGGCCAGCGGCATGGCCGCGTCAATGAAATCCGGGTGCTGCTCCGCCCATAGCCAGCTATGCATCCCGCCCATCGATGTGCCCATCACCAGCCGCAGATGGTTCACGCCCAGTCCCTGCGTCAGCAGCCGGTATTGCAGCTCGATCATATCGTCATACTCGTAGTGCGGAAAGCGCATGTGCAGTCCGTCGCTGGGCTTGCTGGATTCGCCGTGGCCCACGTTGTCCGGCAGGATAATGAAGTATTTCGCCGCATCCAGCAGTTGGCCCGGCCCAAAGACCACGCCGCCAAAATTCGGTGTTAAGAACTGGCGTCCTGTGCCGCCAGTGCCATGCAGGATAAGGACAGCATTGCGAATCTTGCCGCTCGAATCCTTCTGCGGCGTGCCCAGCGTGTAGTAGTGCAGCTTGACTTCCGGCAGCTTCTCTCCGGACTTGAACTGAAAGTCTTTTACGACGAACGTGCCGGATTGCGGCGCGGGATAGTCAGCGGCGTGAAGGGCCAGAGCTGCAATGCTGATGAGCAGGACAGAAAAATTGCGGCAGAGCTTCATGGGGCGATCTCCTGAAAACGCAAAAGCATAAACGATAGAAGCAGTCTGACGCAAAGGCAGGCCTGCCGTGGGGGAAAATGCTTACAGCCACTTGGTCATCAGATTCCGTTCGTCTTCTTTGAACCCAGCAGCGCGATAGAGCGATTGCGCTGGCTGATTTTCTCGGCCCACCTCAAGGCGCAACGCCTTAATCCCCGCCTTTTTGCACAGGTCTTCAGCAAAAGCGACAACCGCTTTGCCCAGCTTCTGCCGGCGGAAGGGCTCGCGCAGGTACAGTTCATCGAACAGGGCAAAGCGCCCGTGAAATTCCAGGCTGAAACAAAACGTCAGAGCGAAATAGCCAGCCAGGTCCGCGCCGCGAAAGATGAGGTAGATCTGCGCCAGTCCTGGATTGTTCAGCACCCTGTTGATCGCCAGGGAAGCTGCCGGTTCATCGAACTGCATTTGTTGCTGCGAATAGAACTCGCGCATCATCTCCAGCAGCGTGGGAATTTCATGGTCAGAGAGAAGCTGAAAGAGCGCATTCACATCGCGATTTTAACCGAACGGCATCACTTGCGACTCTCTTTGGCTATAATGGCCAGCCGCCTTTTTATTCATTGGAGAACCCATGCTTGATCGCAGATCGTTTCTTACCGTTTGCTCGCGTTTTGGCTTGACCGCAACGCTGCTGCCCGGGGTGCTTTGGGCCATGGCCGACGAAAAAAGCAAAGTCACGCGGGAGATGATTGACAATGCCGCCGCCGTTGCCGATGTCCATATTGCCGATGAATACAAGGACATGATGCTGGAAGACCTCAACAGCTATACCGAGGGCTTTGACGCTATCTACAAGCTGCATATCAAGAATGAAGTTGCCCCGGCGGTGATCTTTGATCCCGTGCTGCCCGGAATCAAGTTTGAGACGAAGCGGCGCCCCATCAGGATTTCCACTGCGCCCGCCGTTGCCGGGGCTGCGCCAAAAAATCTGGAAGACGTGGCGTTTTATTCGGCCCGCCAGTTAGCGGAACTGGTACGCACGAAGAAGGTTTCTGCGACTGCGCTCACTGAAATGTACATTGCACGCCTCAAACGTTACGACCCAACGCTAAAGTTTGTGATCACTTTAACGGAAGAGCGCGCGCTAGCGCAGGCCAAAGATGCCGACCGCGAGATTGCGGCAGGGAAGTACCGTGGACCGTTGCACGGACTGCCGTGGGGAGCCAAAGACCTGCTGGCGGTAAAGGGATATCGCACCACATGGGGCGCGGGTGGATTTGAAGACCAGAAGATTGATGAAGATGCAACCGTGGTCAAGCGGCTCGACGCCGCCGGAGCGGTTCTCATCGCTAAACTAACTCTGGGCGCGCTTGCCCAGGGCGACAAATGGTTTGGCGGCATGACGCGCAATCCCTGGAATACAAAACAAGGATCAAGCGGATCGTCGGCTGGATCGGCTTCAGCCACGGCCGCCGGCTGTGTGGCTTTTGCCATCGGATCAGAGACGTTAGGATCGATTTCTTCTCCATCCACCCGCTGCGGCACAACCGGCTTGCGTCCCACATTTGGATTTGTCCCGCGCACCGGCGCTATGGCGCTTTCCTGGACCATGGACAAACTTGGCCCGATCTGCCGCGCCGTGGAAGATACGGCGATTGTGCTGAGCGCGATCCATGGCCCTGATGGCCACGACCGTACCCTGCATAATGCGGCGTTCAACTGGGACGCAAACCTTGATTGGCGCAAGCTGCGCGTGGGCTATTTGAAATCCGATTTCGAATTGCAACCGCCTCCGCAGCAAACCGCACCGCCAAAAGAAGAAAAAGAGCTCAGCGAAGATGAAAAGAAAAAACAGGCGGAAGAAAAGGTCAATCGGGCGGATGCCATGGCCCGCCGCGAATACGATCACAAATTCGATGAAGCCGCGCTGGCCAAGCTACGATCCATGGGCGTGAACCTGATCCCCGTGGAGTTCCCCAAGTATCCTTACGGAGCGATGCGCAGCATCTTGCTGGCGGAAGCCGCGGCCGCCTTTGACGAGCTCACGCGCAGCGGCCGGGATAAACTCTTGACGCAGCAGACCAAGGACGACTGGCCGAATACTTTTCGCGCGGCGCGGTTTATTCCGGCGGTGGAATACATACAGGCCAACCGTGCCCGCACAATAGCAATGGAGATGGCGGCAAAAGTGTTCGAACAAATTGATGTTATCGTCGCGCCCACTTTCAGCACGCAACTGCTGATTACAAATCTCACCGGACATCCCGCGCTCATCCTGCCTAACGGATTCCGTGGTGACGACGCGCCGAAAGCGCGCGTACGTGAAAACGGCGAAGTGGAAGGTGGCGGCCCGGGTACTCCGGTCAGCCTCACGTTCCTGGGACAACTTTATGGCGAAGCCAAAATGCTGGCCCTGGCTAAGGCTTACCAGGATGCGACGGACTTTCATCGCAAGCACCCGCAACTTGAAGCAGAAACCAAGAAATAGCGGTCAAACTGTCGGCGTTCCCCGGGAGCGAGTTATGTGTGCTGAAGCAGCCAAAAAGCGGGACGAAACGCGTTTGGGGTCTTAAAAGATGTAATTTCTTTAATCAGTGTCCTGAAGTGGTAGGGGTGGGTTGGATTCGCCAGATCGATTCGGGTCTCTCTGCAAGGCGCGCCAGAAACCCGGCTCGACTTTATCTAAGTCTATGAATATCAATCATTTACCACCAAGACATTAATCGCAATTGACCAAAAGTATGAAATTCATTGCATTGGCCTATGCCAAGCATAGGTGAATTTGAAAAATGGCATGCATTGTTAATTGTTGTGGCGCGATTCGCCATTTCATGTAGTCTATTTGCAACTTTCGTGGCACAAATTCTGAAGAATGCAAAAATATTGGAGGAAATTAATCATGAAGATCGCAATCCGTATGTTGTTGTTCGCCGGGCTCTTGGTTGCGGGGATTTATGGGCAGATCAGTCTAAGTGGCCCTGGAACCCCAGTGGATCCACCCATTGCAGTCATTTTCTAAAACTGTTTAGTATTCCGAGCATGTGACATTAAATGTGTTTGTGCTTTTTGGGCGGCTGGTTTAGGCTGGCCGCCAGGATGCACAACTGGTTTTATGTCATTATCGATTGGCTCGCGTTACCAAGCCTGGCTTTGCTTGTCGGCATTTTAATCTACCGTAAACAGCAAAGACAATTTCCGCTTTTCTTCTTCTACGTGATTGCTGCGGAACTTGTAGGCTTGACCCGACTTGCGGCTTCCGGGGCTCCTGTACGGGTCTACTCTTACGTATACTGGATTTCCGATATTATCCTGGTTCTTTTCTCTTTGTTGGCAGCCTACGAACTTTTCGTCAAGCGCCTATTTCCCAATTTTTACAAGGTTCGATTTTTTCGCTATCTCTTTCCGATGATCGCGATTCTGGTGAATATTGTGGTCGTTTTGATAGCACTCTATGGAAACCACAAGAGACTTTTATTGCTGACGGCCAGGACTGTTGGGTTTTTGCGTGCCGCAATCCTGGTTTTCTTTGTGGCGCTAATGGCTGTGATGGGAAGGCAGTGGGAGAAGAGGGAATTCGGCATTGCAGCAGGATTCGGACTCGATGTATCCACCGCACTCGCCGCATTAGCGATCTTGTCACATTTCCCGAGCAGAAGCGCCATGCTCAACCGCTTGTCCGTGATCGCTTACGACCTCGCTTGCATGATCTGGCTTTACTGTTTCTGGGCTCCGCCCAAGGATCAAGTCCCCACCCTATCTCCTTCGCGCTCAACCCAAGCTCTTGAGGAAGCGAAGAAATGGGAAGGTTCGCTGAAGGATTTTATGTCCCAAAGCAAGCGCTGAGTCCCTCGAAAAGCAAAAGTTTTCAGGAAAGAGTATGAGGTCCCTACAGGCTCTGCGCCAGCGACTCATGCAGGCTGGAAAATTTCAGGCATGTAAGATGGTCGGCCTTGTCCTTGAGCAGGGCATAGGCAGGCAGCAGGCTTGAGGCAACGATGCCACGAACGTCCGCAGTGTTGACGGCTGAAAACAACGGGAGCACTTGCAGGGAACTCCGGACCTGCAGAACAATCAACGCCATAAATGTATAGAGCCGGACATGGACGCCGGCATCCACCATCTCCTGTGCCAGGGAAGCAATCAGCTGATTGCCACTATGCAATTGCGCATAACCAACCTGCTGCAGCAAGGCGGCATTGTGTGACATGCGCCGCAAACATTCTATGGTCAGGCTGACCTGTTTCCGGTAGATCCTCAGCAGTTCATCGCGGCCGAACGTCTCCTGCAAATACCGTTGCTGGGCCGGATTCACGATTTCTGAAAGCACATCCACGTTCACCGGGAGAAATGAATTCATCAAGTCACCCAGTTCCGCGTCCGGCGCCTGTCTCCGCCGCAGGTTCAAAAACGCTGCATACAGAAACAGCAGGAGAATGCCTGCTGATAATCCGATCCAGATCGCGAACATGGCGTTAGACATTGGTTTGCTCTCGTTGGTACACGCAAACTTTACCCCTGCCCGCATCCGGGGTCAATGGAAATTGGGTGTGGTAGCGGACACTTTGGTAATTCCGAAAATGTCCCAAAATGGAACGGGTCGCAACCGCCCTAAATACCTGTATTTATGCTGCTTTGGCCCTTTTTAGGGCCTGATTTAGCGGTCCCCCGGTTTGGCCAGTATGATCGCTGGAACCTCCTGTTTTTTTACGACTTCGTTAAATGCCGGTACGTCCGTGCCCAGGATCTGCTTCCATTTGGCCAATTGCTCATCCAGTTGTTTGCTGAGCATGTCAAACACTTCATAGGAAACCTGGGTCGGAGCCGAGTCCGCGCTTTCCACCACTCCTCCCAGCGCAACAAGATAGTTGTTCAGGCGGATCGGATAGTTCAGCACGTCCTGCCCGCTTTTGGCCTTCGTCTGAATCAGCACTTCTTCCACCTCGGTCATTTTCTTGTCCAGTTGTTTTCCGGCGTCTGCCACGGCTTTAGCCTGCGGTTGTTTTTCCAGGCGCTTGTTTAGCTCTGTAATCTGGGCCCGGATATCGCGAATCTGGTTCACCGTTTCATGTGCCTGTGTAACGCGCTCACGGATCTTGATGAGCAGGTCGAACTGCTTTTCCAGGTCCTGCTGCGTGACTTTTAGACGGGGATCAGGAACGATTTCCAGCGGCGCTGTGTATAGCTTGCCGTTCACCGTCAGCCGAACCTGATACTTGCCCGGCACAGCCTCGGGGCCGTCCGTGCCGCCTGCCCATAGTGGGGAATGCGGCACTTTTGTCGCGCCTTCATAACGCATGTCCCAAACAAAGCGGTTAAGCCCAGCTTCAGCGGGTAGTCCGCGCTCCGCCGGACGCGGTCCAAACCCTTCGTCATCGCCGCCATCGGCCCCAGGCTGAGGCTTAGGTGGATATTTGCGAATGACCTGGCCCTTCTGGTCAAGGATTTCCAGGCTGATCGGGGAAGTTTTCGCAGTTTCCGGTGTTTCGCTGGTGGTGGCTTCAGGCTTTGGCGGTACTGGAGCGTTTGCCGGATGCTCCTGCCCTGGTTCTTTGGCTTCCGTCGGCGATTCTTTGGCTGGAGTTGCAGCGGCGGTCGTTGCGCCGGGTTCTTTTTTCTCTTCGGGCTTCTTCTCGCCAGGCTTCTTTAATGCCGTCTTGAGCGAGTAATAAATCACTGCCCCGGCTGGAGGGTTCTGTCCACGGTCGCCACCGCCGCCGAAGAAGCCGCCGCCGAATGCTGTATGGTTGGCCGCGCTGGGTGTGTAAAGATGGACTTCTTCATTCGCCATGTCAGGCTTGTATTGCTGTAATGGAGAAAGATCGTCCAGTGCCCAGAACGCGCGGCCGTGGGTTGCAACCAGCAAATCATTGCCGTGCACTGTGAGATCGTAAATGGGAGATAACGGCAGATTGCCCTGGAACGATTCCCAATGCGCACCGTCATCCCAGGAGAAAAAGATGCCGCGTTCCGTACCGGCATAAAGCAGCCCTTTGCGTTTCTTGTCTTCACGCACCGCATGAACAAACGCATCCGCGGGAAGGCCGCTGGTGATGCTTGTCCACGTTTTGCCGAAATCCGTGGTCTTGAAGATATACGGAGCAACATCATCCATCTTGTGGCGCTGCACGGAAACATACGCAGTACCGGCGTTATATATGGAAGCTTCAATCATGCTCACGGTGCCCCATTCCGGCATCGCTTTGGGTGTGACATTGGCCCAGTTCTTTCCGCCGTCCGTTGTCACATGAACTAGCCCATCGTCGGAGCCCGCCCAGATTAAGTCTTTTTGCACCGGCGACTCCACCACGGAAAAAATCGTGTCATAGATTTCCACGCCAGTATTGTCCTTGGTGATCGGCCCGCCGGATGCCACCTGCTTGCTCTTGTCGTTGCGTGTCAGGTCCGGACTGATGATTTGCCAGCTTGTGCCTTCGTCAGTGGATTTGAATAGCACTTGGGCGGCGAAGTAGAGAGTCTTGGGATCGTGCGGAGAAAACACGATTGGCTCCGTCCATTGGAAGCGATATTTCTGGTCGGCTGCCGCTGCGCCAATGGGATTGATTGGCCACGGCGTCACGTTCTTTGTCTCTTCCGTGCGATGGTCGTAGCGCGTGATCTCGCCGCCATAAGAACCGGCATACACAATCTCAGGATCGCGCGGATCAGGCGCAATGTAGCCGCTTTCGCCACCGCCAACGGAATACCAACTGGTGCGATCAATGCCGCCCGGCGCCGCGCTGGCAATCGCCACAGAAGAGTTGTCCTGCTGCGAGCCGTAGAGGTAATAAGGGAAACGATTGTCGGTGACCACGTGATAGAACTGCGCCGTCGGCTGGTTCGCCTGGTTGGTCCAGCTGGCGCCGCCGTTCGTGCTTACATTGGCCCCGCCGTCATTTGATTCAATCATGCGGTTCGGATCATTAGGATCGATCCACAAGCCATGATTGTCGCCGTGCGGCACACGGATTGGGCGGAAAGTTTTTCCGCCGTCGTTGGAGCGATACATCCCAGTGTTCAGCACATAAACGCCGTCTGCGTTGCGCGGATCGGCAAAAACGTGGGTGTAATAAAACGCGCGCTGCCGATATTGGCGGTCACTGTTTGTCAGCGTCCATGTGTCGCCGCCATCGTCGGAGCGAAACAGGCCGCCTTTGTCGGCTTCCACCAGCGCCCAAACTCGGTTACCGCTGTAGGCAACAGCCAGCCCAATGCGTCCGAGAATTCCATCTGGCAGTCCGTGGCCGGTAAGATGTTTCCACGTTGTGCCGCCATCGGTGCTGCGATAGAGTCCGCTGCCCGGCCCGCCGCTGTCCATGCCCCAGGGCGTGCGTCGCGCCTGCCACAGAGAAGCAAGAATCACGTTCGGGTTTGTGGGATCCATGGAGATATCAATCCCGCCGGAGTTTTCGTCCTTATAGAGAACCTTGGTCCAGTTCTTGCCGCCATCAGTTGTGCGATAGATGCCGCGTTCCGGGTTTGCGCCAAACACATGTCCCAGTGCGGCCACATAAGCGATGTCAGGATTCTTTGGATTCACCGCAATGCGGCCGATCGAGCGCGTTTCGCGCAGGCCAACATAAGTCCAGGTCTTGCCCGCATCAACCGATTTATAAGCGCCGTTTCCGTTGATGATGTCGCCGCGAATACACGCTTCACCAGTACCGGCATAGATCACGTTTGCGTCGGAAGGTGCAACAGCAATAGCGCCGATGGAAGGAGCCATCTCTTTTAATTTGTCAGTCAAGGGACGCCACGTCAGTCCTCCGTCTGTCGTCTTCCATATCCCGCCGCCTGTCGCGCCGAAGTAATATGTGTGCTGGTCGCCCACGACGCCGCTTACCGCCAGTACGCGTCCGCCGCGGTATGGCCCAATCAACCGCCACGTTAGACCATGCCACGGACCTTTTGTTTCTTCCTGGTCGGCATCGCTTGCGTCCGCCGCTTTCTCCGTGGCGCTTGGCTGCGTTTCAGCTTTTTTCTCCTCACCCTTTGCGCCGGATTGTTTCTTGCGTTTACCGGCCGCCCCCTTCTTGCTCTCTGCATTGCCCTGCGGTGAATTGGTATCCGTCTGGGCAAACGTGCAGACAGAAATCAGAATCGCGATGATCAGTATCGACACGAAGCGGTAGTTCGTGATTTTTTTCCAGGAAGGGGCGCAAGACATTTTCGATTCTCTCCAGGCGTACCGTAGTATTGCGAACCGCACATCCTAAATTCCCCAAACGCCAATAGCAATTCCCGGCGGTCACAAACTGTTGCGTCCATTGCCTCAGCGCCTTATCTAAGAAAAGTCTTCATTTTGCTTGACACCATTTCTGAGCTGCTGTATTTTTCCCCCTGCCTTTGGCCGTGCTGATTGCCAGGGCAAGCGTTTCAACTCCACTTCAAGATTTCAAACCCGTCACCTATTGGCAGACCGCTTCCAATTGTCTGCAGTCACGGCAAAGGGTTCCAAAAAGCAGTTCAACAGATCTCTCTGGATTTCGGGGGGAGGAACTCGGAATTGACGAGCATGCATGGCCCATGATTGGGCATGGTGGAACCTCGTCTCCAAAAAGGGAGCTGCCGCGATTAAGTTTTCCCATAATGGAACTGTTAGTCCATTGTTATCAAAAGTTTATCAACGCTTTTTGTTGACTCTTAAATCAGAGTTGCTGTATGTTTTGGCCGCGTTCCAATGGCTTGTGCCCGCAATGAGCAAGCAGAGGGGCGCTTGAATTTTCCCACCCGTTCACCTTTGGCAGACAGGCCCTAATCGTCTGCAGTACGGCAGAGTTCTCGCTACAGAACCAACATTTCCAAAAGAAATTCAGGAGGAACTCGCAATGACGAGGCGGAACATTCGTATTTTGACGCTCACAATCGCAACGCTTTTCCTGGCCGGAACGGCGTTTGCCCAAATTAACGATCCCGGAGTTCGGAGCACGACGGGAGTCAATGCCGGCCAGCCGCTGGCATCGGTTTCGGCCAATCCCGCGGATCTGGCCTTCTTCAATGCCGGACTCGGTCAGTTCAACGAACAACAAACAGTGACGGGAGACAATCCGGGCCTTGGACCACGGTTCAACTTAGACGGATGCGGCGGATGCCACTCCCAGCCGGCCCCCGGCGGAACCAGCCCCAGCGCCAATATTTTCCCCAACGTAGGACCCAACCCGCAGAGCCAGGCGATTGCCAACGGTCTGGTCAGCAGCTCAACCAACACTATTCCATCTTTCGTCACAGCCACTGGCCCGGTGCGAGAAGCTCGCTTCCCATTTTTCTTTAACGCCAACGGCACGGCCAACGTCAATAATCCGAACGGCGGCGTCGAGGACCTGTTCACGGTTAGCGGCCGCGCTGATGCCGGCACTTGCAGCTTGACGCAGCCTGGTTTTGCCGCAGCACAGGCCGCCAACAACCTGATCTTCCGTATTCCCACGCCGGTGTTTGGCTCAGGCTTGATGTCAAACATTGACGACTCGACCTTGCTGAAAAATCAGGCGGCCCAGGCGGGCAACGCTTTTGGAGTTGCCGGAGCCTTCAACCGCAATGGCAACGATGGCACCATCAGCCGATTCGGCTGGAAGGCGCAGAATAAATCGCTGCTGCTCTTTGCTGGTGAGGCTTACAACGTCGAAATGGGCATCACCAATGAAATTTTCATGCAGGACCGTCCGTTGCCGGGTGAAGACGGCGCCGGCGGAACCGGCCAGACCGGGCTTCCGGCGAACTGCCTGAACCTTGCCAAGATCGGCTATCCGGAAGACATCACCCACTCTAATGGCACGGACGCCTCGAGCAGCGCCAGCGACATCACGCTGTTCAAGGTTTTCATGGAAGACCTGGCTCCGCCGACGCCTTCCACCACCGTTCCGGGCGGCTCGACTTCGATCAGCCGCGGGCGCACTCTCTTTAGCTCCGTGGGATGCGCGGTTTGCCATACGCCATCGCTCACCACTCAGCCCTCGCACTTGACGGCGGGTCTGGGCAACGCCACCGCCAACCTGTTCTCTGATCTTGAGGTCCATCACATGGGCACGGGATTGGCGGACAACGTTTCACAGGGCGGAGCCGGCGGAGACCAGTTCCGTACGGCGCCATTGTGGGGACTGGGACAGCGGATCTTCTTCCTGCACGATGGACGCACCAACAACCTGGTCACGGCCATCAATGCCCATGGCAGCAACGGATCGGAAGCGAACGCGTCGCTCAACGCGGCCGCCGCTCTGAGCTTGACAGACCAACAGAACCTGATCAATTTCCTGCGCTCGCTGTAAGCGGCAAATTGATCGCTTTAACTTGCGGGCGGGACCGAACCTGGTTTCGCCCGCTTTGGAAAACAGTTTTGGAATCACGAGTGTGAACAAGCAGCCAGGAGCTTGGTTTAGGAGGAAGAGAAGTATGAAGTCCAGATGTTCGGGTTCACTGATCGCTATCTGCGTGTTGGCATCATTCACGGCTTGGGGGCAACGCATCCAGCCAGCCCAGGATATCCCAAGCCAGAATCCCCGGGCCCAAAATGCTCCGGCTCAAAATGCTCCAGTGCAGTCTGGTTCCTCGGTGAATGGCGGCGACTTTTCCACCATCACCGAGCCCACGTCCGAAGGAATCGTGCCCAAAGATACCATCATCGTCAAGGGCGCATGGTCGAGCGCAAGCGATTCCACAACTTCGTTGCCGGAAGCCGCCAGCCTGACCAACAATGTCTTCACCGACGAATATTTTGGCATCACCTACCCCCTGCCATCAGGTTGGTTCCAGAAGTTCACGCCGCCGCCGCCTTCCGATAGCGGGAGGTATGTGCTGGCGCAGCTAGGCCGGAGCGGCAGCTTCCAACTAGGCCAGAGCGATAGCTCCGGCAGCATCATGTTTGCCGCCCAGGACATGTTTTTTACGCCTTTGCCTGCCGCCAATGCGCGGCAATTTGTGAGCTACTCCAGAAACCATCTGCCGGATTACTA
The DNA here is from genome assembly GCA_027307045.1 of Acidobacteriaceae bacterium. Lineage (GTDB taxonomy): Bacteria > Acidobacteriota > Terriglobia > Terriglobales > Acidobacteriaceae > Angelobacter. The sequence continues at coordinate 20,856 of DAHUXR010000013.1, read as the reverse complement.
TCAAGTGGAACTCAAGCCAACGCAGACCACCGTTGGCGGCCAGCCCTTCATGTTCTTTGCGTATTGGTCTCCTGATGCGGAACTGCACTGGTACGTGCTGGCGACCCAGATTCGTTGCCATACCGTGGAAATCGTATTGATGAACCGTGATCCCAAGGCCATGGAAGAACTGGTCCGGGACATGAGCAATAAAATGAAATTGCCGGCGGAGGCAAGCTTAACCGGAGGCACGGGCGGGGGGAGTGTCCCGGTGTGCATCAAAGACTACGCAGCCGGTGAAAACGTGCTTGAGCGGGTTGAGCCCGTGCTTACGCAGCAACGACATAACGCGATTCCCGTGCGCATCATCATCGATAAGCAAGGCCAGGTCAGGCACATGCACTTTTTGAGCGCGTATCCTGAGCAGCAAAAGGTGATCAGTGATGCCTTGAAGCAGTGGAAGTTCCGGCCTTATGAACGGAACGGGCAGCGATTGGAGGTTGAAACCGGCATCATGTTTGGCGCAGCCCCTCCGGCTGTTCTGGCAACTGACCGGACGACGGACTGATCTGGAGCCCAAGGCCGTTAGAAGGCTTTCGAATTACTTTTACAGGTCCATGACGCTCGGGATTTTTCTAACAATTCGAGAAAGAAGAATTGTTTCGGGATGTAATCCACTGGGGAACGTTGGTTCTTATGAATATCGGTTCTGGAATCAAAAACGCTTTCATGCTTGTTTGCTTCTTTTCCGCGCTATCGGCGTATGCCGCCGATGTTATCAACGGTACCGTGCGCAACCAGACTTACGGCAAAGCAGCCGCCGGCGATGACGTCATCCTGCTGCGTTTGCAAAATGGCATGGAGGAGGAATCGAGAACACGGACGGATGCTGCAGGTGCGTTTAGCTTACCTCTCTCCGCCGGAGATGCCCCGCACATTGTCCGGGTAATGCATCAGGGCGTTAACTACGATCAGACCGTGAGTGGGCAAGGACCACTGGAAATCGCTATTTTCAATGCTGTGCCGCACATTCGCGATCTGCAAGGGACCCTTGGCATCGCCGAGGTGGAATCAGACGGAGAAACGCTGAAGGTCACGGAGATGTACAGCATCGCGAACGATTCCGTTCCGCCGGTGACTCAAGCCGGGCCGCGCAATTTTGAGATTTCTATCGCGCCCAAAGCGACGCTGGATTCGCTTGTGGTGAAGAAGGGTGGCGGCGTCTGGGTAAACCTTGCGCCAGTTCCCATCAAAGGGCAGCAAGGGCGCTACGCCGTGGACTTTCCCATCAGGCCGGGCGCTACGCTATTCAAATTTGTTTACCACCTGCCTTACAGCGAACCGACCCGGTTGCAGGTAAAGCTCCCGTATCCGATCAGGAATTTCGCCGTCATGCATCCGCCTTCCATGTCATTCAAGCCGTCGTCGGCTCAGGCTTTTACCAGCCCCGGCATGGCGCAGGGGCTCCGGGTGGAACAGGCAGTCGGCAAGCCTGTGGTGCGTGAGGTGGCTGCGTTTGAGATCTCCGGGATTGGCTTGGCGGCGTCGACCCAGGCAGCAAGAGCTTCATCGGCTACGAGTTCTCCTGCTGCTGTTGGCTCACTGAAGCCTGCGACGCCGGCTGCCGTCACGCTTCCGGCAGTTCCCGTCCGGCAAGAGAATCCAATGTGGATACTTCTTAGCGGGATTGCAGCGCTTCTTGCAGTACTCATGTACGCGATCTGGAAGAAGCGTAAAACAGCGGTATAGGTTTGTGCGTGGCAGGGAGGGAAGGCCGCGTTGGCTGATGAAGAGATTTAGTAATTTGGTAAAAGAAAAGCAGCACCGTTGAACCATCTGGCGCAGTGGCAACAACGGTTTGAATTCGGTTTTAAAATTACTCGATTATCAATTGACCAAATACAGACCAAATACCAAACCGCTTGACGGTACCCGCCTCTCTCATATAAGTTTTCCTGCATCTGGTAATGGGAAGCGCGGTGAGAATCCGCCACTGCCCCGCAACTGTATGCGCTGAGAACCTGAGCAACATGCCACTGGGAAGCGTCCCGGGAAGGCGCTTCAGGTTCATTGAGGCGTAAGTCAGGAGACCGGCCAGATGCCCGTCAATTGGGCGTTTCCGGCTGCGCAGGGAGAGCCGGAGAGCTTTCTTGCGATTCTGGGCTCGATTTACTGTTGCAAATTTGTCACTGACGCCACGCCTCTTGCCGCTCAGTCTTTTTGCAATCGTCAATCGATCCGCTGTTCAACGTGCTTGACTAATTTTCGCACGCTTAAGAATGCTCTCCACTCCATCGGGCCGCCTGTCGTCCATTGACTACTTCCGTGGGAGGAGTCTTACCGATGAAATCGCTTTCTTATGCCGGTCTTGTGCTGGCGCTCGTACTCACATCTATCTCAGCCATCGCTGAGGGTGGCATCATTCACGGAACAGTCACTGATCCTCTTGGCGCCGTGGTTTCCGGCGCTCAAGTCGAGTTGCTTCGCCAGGGCAAACAAGCATCTGTAACCACCACGGACTCCGAAGGGAAGTATCGGTTCCTGCCGCTTCCGCCCGGACGCTACCAGGTAAGAACCACCGCGCCATCCTTCGCGACGCAACAGAGTGACGCCATCTATATTGGCAGTTCCAGCAACGCGGCGGTTGATCTCACGTTGAAGGTTGGAAACGTGTCCCAGCAGGTGGTGGTTTCGGCTACGGGAACCAGCCTGCCGGAGACGCAGACGGGCGCTTCGGTTTCCGTTGTGACCTCCGATCAATTTCAGTACAAGCCTGAAGCGCTGGAGACGTTGCGGCCGGTTCCGGGTGTTCAGGTCCTGGAGAATGGCCAGCGCGGAATTAACGAATCTCTTTTCATACGCGGCGGTGAGAGCAAATTCAACAAAGTCTTGCTGGATGGCGTGCCCCTGAATGAGATCGGCGGGACGGTGGATTTTGGCGGAATCTTCACCACAGGGATTGACCAGGTTGAAATCCTTCGCGGCCCCAACAGCGTGCTTTATGGCGCGGATGCGCTGTCCGGCGTTGTGAACCTGACCACGCAACAAGGCACAACTTTCACTCCGCAACTCAGCTATGCGTTTGACGCAGGAAACTTCAATAGCCTGCATAACGATCTTTCTTTCGGCGGCATCTTCCGGCAGATCGATTATTTCTCAGAGTTTGCGCGGTACGACGGCGGCAATACTTCCAGCAATCCGCATTTCCACAATGGCACATACGCCGGAAACTTCGGCTGGTCGCCCGGAGCTTCCACCAGCTTGCGGCTAACAGTACGCCGCGTGGCCGCAAAGGTTGATGTTCCCAACGCAATCGATTTCTTCGGCGTCCCTGACGATTCTTTTCAGACGGAAGACAATACCTACATTGGCGCAACTCTGCAGAACCAGACTACGGCGCACTGGCACAACCTGCTGCGTTACGGTGCAACGCGCCAGAACTCGGAGTTCGTGAATCCCTCACCGACGGGAATACCTGATCCTTTTGGAAACTTTCTTGGAAACGTAGTGACGATTCACGGCGCGAACGGATTCAGCACAACCGGGCAGGCGATCCTGGATTTTGCCGGTGACTATCCCCAGCATTTCTTCATCCTGAACAACAGTGATCTCCTAACCTTCCAATCCGATTATTCGTTCGGAACTCGCCTGACAGCGCTTTTCGCTTTCCACTTTGAAAACGAACGCGGACCCAAACCGGCGGAGCGCACCAATTACAGCTATACCGGAGAAGTGCACGGCAATTTGTGGGACCGGCTTTACGCCACGCTTGGCGTTGGCGTGGAGAAGAATGCTGTGTTCGGCCTGGCCGCCACCCCACGCGCTTCGCTGGCCTACTATCTTATTCGGCCGCGCGCCAGCGGCGCGCTTGCCGGCACCAAACTCAAATTCAATTACGGGCAGGGAATCCAGGAGCCGGACATTTTTTCCGCCGGCAATTCTTTGTTTGGGCTGCTCTCGCAATTGCCAGACGGTCCGCAGCTGATATCGCAATTTCATGTCGGCCCGATTGGGGCGGTGCGGTCGCGCAGCTTTGATGGCGGCATTGAACAATATTTCTGGAGTGGCCGCGCAAAACTCGCTCTCACGTTTTTTGATAATCATTTCAGCGACGAGATCGAATTCGTAAGCCAGGATGGACTCGCCTTGCTTGGGGTCCCTGCCCAGGTGATTGCGCAGACGCCCTTCGGCGCCAGTGTGAATTCATTGGCTACGCGTTCGCTCGGCGCGGAAAGCGAACTTGAACTCAGCCTGGGCCACGGCTTTACGGCACGCGCCGCCTATACCTATCTTGATGGTGTTGTCCGCCGGTCCTTCTCCAGCGACGAGCTTTCTCCTTCCTTCAATCCTCTATTCCCCACCATTCCGATCGGAGCATTTTCTCCGCTGGTGGGCAACCGGCCTTTCAATCGCGCTCCACATGTGGGCAGCGTTTATCTTGGGTATGCGCGGCGCAAGCTGGCGCTTGCGCTCAGCGGCAACTTTGTTGGCCGCCGCGATAGCAGCACGTTTCTCTTCGATTCCTCGTTTGGTTCGACGATGCTCCTTCCCAATCGCAATCTGGCTGAGGCCTACCAGAAGATCGATGTCAGTGGCAGTTACCGTCTGAACCGTTATGTTCAGATTTACTCGGCCATCGAGAACCTCGCCAGCCAGCACTATGATCCGGCTCCGGGCTTTCCAGCGTTGCCTTTCAACTTCCGCAGCGGGATCAAGGTTACGCTGGGTGGGGAATCAAAGTAAGGCTGTATCAACGACTGGCCCCATGACACGTTTTTAGCGGGAAGTGTGCAATTCTGCTTGCCGCCTGCTTTTGCCCTACGGAACGCCGTGCGCCTTCAGGAATGAAAGTATGAATTCGCGGCGTTTGGTTTTCTTGGGACTAGTTTCCGGCACGGACTTCAGATCTTTGCCGTAATTCGGCAACGACGGCCTTGCTTTGGCTCGCTCCTTGAAAGGCGCCGTATTCTGAGTGCCTGGCTTTTTCTGTGTGTTGTGGTGCGACGAGAGTTGTTTCAATTGTTGATCGAGGAGTGCCCGGGCACTTGGTGTGAGCTTATCAATCCGGGCTTTCAGTTCCGCGTCCCCATCCTCTCCTTCCGACGAGGCAAGAACACCGGGCCTTGTTGTTGCAGACGGAAGGTTTCTTGTTGCAGGCGACAGCGTGGTTGCAGTCATAGCTTTCCTTGCGGCGGGGCTTTCCGCGACGCCCCAGTCAATGACCAAATCGCCCGTGAAGCCGCACTGGTCGGCCGATTGCTGGAGACCGAATGTGAATAAAGCGCCGTCAGGGACTCTCTGGTAGCCCCACCCTTGCTTGCTGCATCCGTTGTCATCGTCATTCCAGTAGTTATACACATTTGCGCCAACAAGACTGAACTTGGTGGCGCCTGGGCGTTGCGGTATCCGCACCTGAATCGTATTCTGCGGGATCGGCTCCTGGTTGGGTCCGCAAAAGCCCTCGTCTCCCCAGTTTCTAACAAAGAAGGACCATTTCTCCTGTGTCGGCTCCGGCATGGGCGTGCGGACAAACATCGCATAGACCGGATGCAGCTCCGAGGTATTAGTATGCGTAAGATCGGCCCCCGCCATGCCAATGAGGATGACAAATTTCCCGTCAATCATCAGATGTGCAGTGGCATCGTCAGCATCGACTCCCTTATGGTGGAAGTCGTCCCACCAGGTGTTCGTATCGTCCCAGTTATCCACGGTCTCCTCAGAGTTGAACTCGAGATGAACACCGCCTCCGGCTGCTGTCTCAAGCGCTTGATCGGTCCGCCTGACGTTCATGTAATAGTCGTCGTCATCCCAGATCGAACTTGAATGTCCCTCCCATGCCACCGTTCCCTCATAGGTAACTGGAAACCAGTTCATGTGATAGGGAATGCCGGTACCTCCGCCGATCGAACTGTGGGTACAGAGATCACGACGGTTCTGATGAATGCTTTGGCTGGTGCAGTTTGGGGCCGCATTCCAGGACTGAGGAGTGTCATTCTTGCCGCACGGACAGAATGTGCAGATGTCCGGGAGGGGCTGACGCCAAACGGGATTGAGGCCGAACCCATTATCATCCGTAAGGCCGTTCGACAAGATTACATCCATTGCTTTTGGAGTGGGAGGAGGAGTCGGAGTCGGAGGAGCCGGCGTCCCGACACAATTGCATTCAATCTCTCCCTTTGGCTGTTTTCCAGTCACGCAATGGCCTGGGGCGACACCGCTTTCAACCGGGCTACAAGCGGCGCCAGGGCTTGAGCAGCCCTTATAAATGCTACCTTTGCACCGTTGTGCATTGACCAAGGCCGGGGCGAAAAGCGTCATCACCGACATTGTCATGGCGATTGAGAAAAATGCGGTGTATTTGCAGTAGCTCATGAAAGACGGCAGACGCATAGTTTGACTCCTTTTGCATGTTCTCGTCATAAGTCTCTGTAGCTTAGGTGTAGTGTTTTTTCCGCCAAAAGAGTTACACCTTTCCGGCAGAGAAATTTTGCGTTTCATGGGAAATTGCGGTGTGTTGCTTGAGAAAAGGGAATAAATCGTAAATTGACACGTTCTTCTCGCGGGGTTCGCGGGACGGAGAGATTGCAAGGAAAAGATCTGGCTGGAGAATCCGCACCAACCGCTGTTGCCAGATGTGGCCTACGTTGGATTTAATCCTCCGCCGTCTATGATGGTTTTGGTGACCAAAGGCCATCTACCAACGACCTCATGCCAGCAAGCCATTGTTGACCCTATGATATGTGGGTGGAAGGGCCGTTTGGACCGTACTCCCCATGGAACTTGCAGCCGAGACTAAACTGAACACTGCAAAACATTACTCGCCGACGTCCACGCCTGTGCTGGATGTCTTCCGCCCTTTGCCGCCACAGACCAAAGAGAGTCTGAGCGCGGGCGAATACTTTCTCGCAAGCAGTCTGGCAATTCTCATTCTGGTTGCGCTGCCCAGCCTTCGCTCCATTGTTGAAATTGCGCCTGGATATTGGGCCGCGCTGATTCCGGTGATCGCAGCTTTGAGCGCCGGTTTTGCCCACGAGATGGGGCACATCATGGCTGGATGGCTTTTTGGCTTCAGGCTCAAACAGATCAAGATTGGCGCGCTCCATTTGGGCAGGCGCGCGCGCTGCGGTGAACCCTATTGCGGAGACGTGATAACGCTTAGCGCTTCTATACTTGAGCCGCGTGTAGGCAATCAAGATGATGCTACGTTGCGCCGCCGTTTATCGCTTTTGATGCTGGGTGGACCGCTTGCCAGTACATTGCTGGCAGGAGCACTGGAAACCATTTACTACATCTCTGAGCCGGGTTTTCTGCTTGGTTTCAGCTTGCATGTGGGGGCCGCGTTCTCCGGGCTGATTGCTATTGCCGCTTCTCTGCCTGACGTGAATCGCCGTGGCATTTTTTCTGACGGCGCACGTCTTCTGATGCTGCTGCGCAAAGATGCCAAGGCTGAGCGCTGGCTTTCCAACATTCGCTGCCAGATGGCGCTGAATCAGGGACGCCATCCGCGCGATTGGGTCCAGGGTTGCGTTTCCCGCGCCGCCGCGGTTTCAGACGACTCTTGCGACGCCTATCTTTCACGCTGGCTCGCCTACCTGTGGGCCGCGGAGCGCCAGGACATCACCTGTGCTACCAAGTATCTGGAAGGCGCGCTGGAAGTCCTTTCATACTCGACGCCCAAAATGCGCGATCATCTTTTTCTTGAGGCGGCAGTTTTTCAGGCATGGTTCCGCGACAATCCTTCCAAAGCGCTATTCTGGGTTTACCGCATCCGCAACAACAAACTCACCCGCCTACAGAAACAGCGGCTGGATATAGCGTTGCTTTGGGCTGAAGGTCGCCTGTTCGACGCCTGGGAGAAGCTGGGCACGGGATATCTTGCGGAATTGCGTGGGCTGCCGGTTTCTCCGGGACGCACGCTGGTGGAAGAAAGCGCCGCGGAGTGGAAACGCCAGATGGAGTCGCGCATGCTGACGCGCGCGTGGCGCAGCATGTTTTCTATCTCAAGCCAGTTGGAGCCCTCAGCGTTGCAGGCGGCCTTTGAAGCGCCGGAAAAGCACAAAATGGCTTCGTGGTAAAATTTTGTTGTGTCCCCTTCCCGCAAACTGCAAGGCGGACGTGTAAAATCGCGGCCACGCCAAAGCGCTACTCATCTGGTCATCATCACCGGCATGTCAGGTTCCGGAAAAGCTTCAGTGCTCAAGGCATTTGAAGATCTGGATTATTACTGCGTCGACAACCTGCCCATTGATCTGATCCCGCGCTTTGCCGATCTGGCCAAGCAGTCCGCGGAAATTGAAAAAGCCGCGCTGGTGGCGGATATTCGCGAAGGCGAGCAACTCAAGCGCCTACCCAAAATCATCCAGTCGCTGCGCAAACAGATCAAAACAACGGTGCTCTTTCTTGAGGCGTCCGACGAAGCGCTGCTGCGCCGCTTTAGTGAAACGCGCCGCCCGCATCCTTTGGGCAAGGATTCCACCGTGAAGAGAGCGCTCCAGCAGGAACGCCGCTTGTTGCAGCCCATCCGCGCTCTTGCGGACATTGTAGTGGACAGCTCAAAATTTAACGTTCATGAACTGCGCTCGCACATGACAGCCAAGTTCACCGCGGGCGGCACGGACAAAGACATTATGGTTTCCGTGGTGAGCTTTGGCTACAAGGCCGGCGTACCCAATGACGCTGATCTGCTCTTTGACGTGCGCTTTTTGCCGAACCCACATTTCATTCCCGCCTTTCGGCCTTATACCGGACGCCATCCGCAGGTGGCCAAGTATATTCGCTCATTTCCGCAGACGCAGGAATTTATTGACCGCATCTCCGCGCTGCTGGTTTACCTGATGCCGCATTATGTGCGTGAAGGCAAGAGTTATCTCACCATCGGTTTTGGCTGCACCGGTGGCCAGCATCGCTCCGTCTTTATTGCGGAAGAAGTAAAAAAGCTGCTGGCTGGGGCCGGCTATCCGGTGAAGGTTATCCACCGCGATTCACCCCGGTAATTCACAATACTTTACTTTCATTCAATTAGCCGCATTTCAGCCACGCTCCTTTAGAATGGGAGCAATGTTTTCTGCCGCCAAGGGTGCCGTATGCGACAACTGACAAGATTGCTCGCGTACCTGCGTCCTTATGCTCCGCATTTCATTGGCTCGGTGCTGTTGATGGCCGTCGTGGGCGCGATGGAAAGCTTCCGCATCCTGTTGATGGGGCCAATCATTGATAGGGTGTTGAATCCCAAGAGCCCAGGGCGTTCATTAACGTTGTTGCCCAACCTTCCCGGCACACACCATGTGGTTTATCTGCAGGATTTTGTGCCCCAGCATTTCCGCAATCCTCTCACGGTGGTGGCCGTGGCCTTGGTTGGGACGGCGCTGATCAAGGGCATTTGCGACTACATTGGCACTTACCTGGTGAATCACGCCGGTTTTGGCTTGATCACTGACCTGCGTAACCGGTTGTATGACACGATTCTCCAGCGCTCGACCTCTTTTTTCTCCCGCCATTCCACCGGAATGCTGGTGTCGACCGTAGTCAACGACGTGGAGAAAGTCCAGGTTACGCTCACCATTGCGCTGGCTGAATTCCTGCAGCAGTTGTTCACCCTGGTCTTTCTAGTTGGCGCGGTAATTGTGCTGGGACACAAGCTGGCGTGGGTGCTGCTGATCTTTGTTCCATTTGTGATTGTTTCCGCCGGCAAAATCGGGCGGCGCGTGCGCAGCACCACGCGCAAAGGCCAGGACAAGCTGGCTGATATCCAGAACATTCTGCACGAAAGCATTGCCGGCAACCGCATTGTGAAGGCCTTTGGCATGGAAAAGTGGGAGAGCAGCCGCTTTCATACCGCGGCCAGAAAGCTTTTTCGCGCCAACCTGAAATCGGTGGCGGTGCAGGCTGTCAGTTCGCCGCTCATGGATATAGTCGGCGTGCTGGCTATTGCCCTACTGCTTTGGGTGGGGCGCAACCAGATCAACAGTGGCGTAATGACACCCGGCGTCTTTATCGCTTTTATCATCGCGGTATTCCGGCTCTACGATCCCGTCCGCAAAATGGCGTTTTTCAATAACAGTTTTCAGCAGGCGCTGGGCGCGTCACAGGAGATCTTCCGTTTTATCGACGAGCAGGACGATATACGCGAGCGGCCCGATGCAATTGCGCTGCCCGCTTTCCGCGAGCGCGTGCGCTTTGAGAATGTCTGCTTCTCATACGGCGGCGCGAATGGCCCGGAAACGGAAATCCTGCACAACGTGAACCTGGAAACACGCGCTGGCGAAGTGGTGGCCATTGTGGGGTCCAGCGGCGCGGGCAAGACGACGCTGGTCAACCTGATTCCACGGTTCTTTGACGTAACTTCAGGAGTCATCAAGATCGATGGGCATGATATTCGCGACGTCACGCTGGCTTCGCTGCGCGCCCAGATCGGCGTGGTGACGCAGGAAACTATTCTTTTCAATGACACGGTGCGCAACAACGTGGCCTACGGACAGCCGCACGTTACGGAAGAAGCCGTAGTTGAAGCCGCCAAAGCCGCTCTGGCACATGATTTCATCATGCGTCTCCCAGACGGATATGACACCATGATCGGCGAACGGGGATTGAGGCTTTCCGGGGGTGAGCGCCAACGCATTGCCATTGCGCGCGCGCTGCTCAAGAATGCTCCCATCCTGATTCTGGACGAAGCTACGTCGTCACTAGATACGGAGTCTGAAGCGCTGGTACAAGGCGCATTGCAGAACCTGATTTCCGGCCGCACCGTGTTTGTGATTGCGCACCGGCTGACGACTGTCCGCCACGCCGATCGCATCGTGGTCCTGGAGGGCGGACGTATTGCCGATTCCGGCACACATGAGGACCTGCTGACCCGTCTGGGAACCTACCGCAAATTATATGAATTGCAGTTTATGGAGATAGACCCCAAAATGGTTGACGAACCTGGCATTGTCGTCCGTGAAACCCAGATTAAAAATTAGGTCCTAAAACTAAAAGGTCCAAGAAAATAACTATGTCCATCCGATCCATGACCGGATTTGCGCAGGTCAAGTCTCAGGCAGGCGAAGGCACTTCATTCACCCTGTCGTTAAAGTCCGTGAATCATCGCTTTCTTGATCCCCAGCTCCGCATGCCAATTGAGATGGACGAACTGGAAATGAAGATCCGCCGCGTGCTGAAAGAACGCCTGGCGCGCGGGCACATTGACGTAACATTGGGTGTGGAGCGCCGAGGCGGAGCAGGTTATGAATTCAATCGCGAACTGGTTGGCGGCTATGTTGAAGCCTTCCGCAAGGCATCGCGGGAATTCGGCACCACCGGCGAGCCCGATCTGAACAATATATTCCGCATGCCCGGAGCTCTGGGCGCCATGACTCCGGTGGACGGCAACTTTGACACCTCAGTCCTGGCCGCGCTGGAGCAGGCAATCCAGAAGCTGAACACCATGCGCGAGCAGGAAGGCCGAGGCATGGAAGCCGAACTGCGCCGCCGCCTGGATTCTCTGGAGAAAGCCACTGACGAAGTGGACAAGCTCCGCGCCGCCGTTTCCAAGGCGTACATGGAAAAAGTACGGTCGCGCATGCTGGAGCTGATTGAAAACGCGGATGAAGACCGTGTGCTGCAAGAGGCCGCGATTCTGGCCGAGCGCAGTGACATTCAGGAGGAGCTGGTACGCCTGAACACTCACATTGATCACTTCCGCAAGCTGCTGGACCAGGGCGGCGAAGTGGGTAAAAAGCTGGACTTCCTTTTGCAAGAGCTGAACCGCGAGGCCAATACGCTGCTCTCCAAGACTTCCGGCGTGGCTGGTGAAGGCCTGCGTATTACTGAGCTGGGATTGCTGATGAAATCGGAGATTGAGAAATGCCGCGAGCAGGTACAAAACCTGGAATGAGCAGCATTCGATACATCATCTCCGCGCCTTCCGGCTCCGGCAAAACCACGCTGGTGAATGAACTGCGCCAGTATGTGCCGAACCTGGAATTTTCCGTTTCTTACACCACACGCCCGCCGCGAGGCAGCGAGCAGGATGGCCGCGAATATCACTTCATTACGCGCGAAGAATTTGAAGCCATGATTGAGCGCGACGCTTTCCTTGAGTATGCGCAGGTGTTCGATAAATACTATGGGACCGCGCGATCAGTCATGCAGCATGCGGAAGAAGTTGGCCATGATTTGCTGCTCGATATCGACGTGCAGGGTGAGCGCCAGGTGAAAAGCAAAATGCCGGACGCCGTGAGCATTTTTGTTCTACCGCCCAGCCGGGCAGAGCTGGAATCACGATTGAGAAAGCGGAGCCAGAGCGAAAACGTTCTGGCTGAAGATGTCATCCGTCGCCGACTGGATGAGGCGCGCCGCGAGATTGAGAACTATCCCAACTATGACTACATTCTGATCAATGATCGACTGGAGCAGTCCGTGGACCAGTTGCAGGCCATTGTCCTGGGTGAGCGAATCCGGCGGTCGGGGAAACCGCCTTCTCCGGTGGAAAAACAATATCTGACAACGGCCCAGAAATGCCTGAAGGCCAACATGGAAGAGAAAATTAAGGGGATATTGGCCACGTTTTGAGTTGTTGCTGTTAGCTTACTCGGCCTGGGGCGGCATTCTGGCTATTAGAGTTACCCCCTTTGCCCGGGATAAAGAAAGATGCAGCCTCAAACCCGCCACTAGGGCTCGCTTGCCAACCGGATTAAAATGTCCCTATGAAAGTAGCGCTGGGAGTTACCGGAGGAATTGCTGCGTACAAGGCCGCCGAACTGGTCCGACTGTTGCAGGACCGCGGTATTCGTGTGCAGGTGGTGATGACGCGCGCGGCGCAGGAGTTTGTCCGGCCGCTGACCTTTGCCGCCCTGAGCGGCGAAAAGGTCATTACCGATCTGTTTGGCGCAGGCGCTGAAGAACCGAATATTGATTCCGCTGTCGAGCATATTGCGGTGGCTCAGGCGATAGATGCTCTAGTTGTTGCTCCCGCGACTGCCGACGTGATCGCCAAGTTGGCCCATGGCGAAGCCAACGATTTTTTAACGACATTGTTTCTTGCCACTACGGCGCCAGTTGTCATTGCGCCTGCGATGAACGTAAACATGTGGGATAACGCCGCCACGCAGGCCAATATTCAAACGCTGAAGGCCCGTGGCGTTGTGATTGTGGAGCCAGACAGCGGCTACCTGGCGTGCGGCATGGTGGGAGCAGGCAGGCTGGCGGCGAATGAAACGATTGTGCTGGCCGTGCTCAAGGCCTTGAAGGCGGAGCAGGACCTTGCTGGGGAGACTGTATTAGTCACGGCAGGCCCTACGCGCGAGCCGATTGATCCGGTGCGCTACATCGGCAACCGATCGAGCGGCAAGATGGGATATGCGCTGGCTGAAGCGGCTTTGCGGCGCGGAGCGAAAGTCATTCTGGTGTCTGGCCCAACATCGCTCAAGCCGCCATCATCGGCTGATGTCATACAGGTGCAGACGGCGCAGCAGATGCGGGATGCCGTGATGACGCATTTTGACGGCGCCACTATCGTGATCAAAGCGGCCGCCGTGGCGGACTTCACGGTGCGAACTGCTGCCAACGAAAAGATCAAGCGCAAAGGGCCGATGACGCTTGAACTGGAGCCGACCACCGACATCCTGGCCGAACTGGGCGCGAAGAAGGGCAGCCGTATCGTTGTGGGCTTTGCCGCCGAAACCACTGATGTCCTGGCGAACGCGCGCAAGAAGCTGGAAAGCAAATCGCTGGACGCAATCGTGCTCAACGATGTTTCGCAGCCAGGTATTGGCTTCGATTCAGAACGCAACGCCGTCACCATCCTTACACATGCCGGCGCGGAGACCGTGCCGGAGACCAGCAAGTGGGAAGTTGCTCATCGCGTATTGGATGCCGTGTTGAAGGTGAAGCTAGAACGTAGACGGCTTCAGCAATCGAGATAAGAGTGCTAGTGTTTGTGTCTGACTCGGCGTGCAGCCAGCCGGTCCACGGCTTTGCAGATTCCGTCGCCCCCTGCTTGCGAAATAAAGTCCGGGTCAACAGGGTCATTGGATCGGCCAGGATATGGGGCGACTGAAATGCAACGGCAGCCTGCCTCCGCCAGCGGTACATTCCTGAGGATATATTCTGACGACACGGACTTCACCAGCACTTCTTGCGAACTCATTGGCTTCTGATCAATCGAATAAGAATCTTTTACCGAATAGCCCATTCCGCTGAAAGCCGGATAGATCCCGTAATTGCTCTGTAACCATTGGGCCAACGCCGTGTGATCAGCATCGTAAAGCGTGGCCGCATAGTTGAAGGTGTGCGCCAGCGATGACGGGACCTTTGTGGCTGGGGGATCGCTGAACGCCTTGGCGAAGCACGCCATCTGCGTGGCCGCGTCTGTGGGAGTGGCAGAACAAGCCCCAGAAGTTACAGGAACATCACGCTGGACAACCAGAAACACATTGGGCCAGGTTGCCAGCACCGCATCCACTGCTTCTGGATTTGACGGACGGCAACGCATAGCGACAAGCATCTTCGCGTCATCGTTCACCAGTCCGGAATAGTTGGGCATGTCTGCGAGCTTGAGCGGCGGCGAGTAGAGTGTAGTGGCCGTGGTGAAGGCCCGCAAAGCTCCGGGACGGGAAAGATTTGTAACGGCCGTCCCCGGTGGAAGGAAGCTCACGCGCAAGTAGTCGCCCGGCAGAGACTCTCGTGCTGAGCCGGAAATCACGACTGGAGCCGGAGGTGGCATTGGAATGGAATTCGGCGTCGCAGCACGATGATGGGCCGCGCAGCCAGTCGCGAGAACTACATAGCAGCAGACAAGAATAAGCGCAGAGCGCATGAGGGCCTCCCAAAATTCCAGAAAGCGAGAACGGCAACTCCACTGGAATCTCCCCGCTATGATCTTTGCCCGAATCATAAGCGTCAACTGAAAAGGGCCAAGACTCAACCTTTACACGGTTTATTGAGCGAAGTTAAAAATAGGGAAGAGCGCAAAAAGGTATGGCGCCATTTACTTCTCTTTCCTAACCATTTATTTTGCTTGCAGCCATGCCCAAGCCTCTTGACCCGCAAACGAGGAAACATCTTGCCGCCCGCGTGAAATATTACAAAGAGATGGGCATTCATGATTTCTATCGCCAGCCGATTGACCCGAGCGTTGAACTGGCGGTGCAGCCGGTAGCTGAGGCTGTGCCCGCAAAGCCGCAGGCTCCAGTCACGCTGCCGCCGGTAATTGACGACAAGCCTTCAGCGCTAAAGCTGATTCGCGAAGACATCGGCGATTGCACACGTTGCCGCCTGCACAAGGGCCGTACCAACCTGGTCTTTGGCGTGGGCAACGTGAATGCTGACCTGAGGTTTGTTGGCGAAGGGCCTGGCGCGGATGAGGACGCGCAGGGCGAACCGTTTGTCGGGCGCGCGGGACAGCTTTTGAACAACATGATTTCCGCCATGGGGATCAAGCGTGAAGACGTTTACATCGCTAATGTGGTGAAGTGCCGGCCGCCAAGCAATCGGACGCCGGAAAAAGATGAATGCGATACATGCTCGCCTTTTCTCATGCGGCAGATTGACGTGATCAAGCCCAAAGTCATTGTGGCGTTGGGCGCGGTGGCCGCCAAGAACCTGCTGGCCGTGAATGATTCCATGGCCAACCTGCGCGGCCGCTGGTACGACTTTAGAAATTCAAAGCTCCTGGTGACTTACCATCCGGCCTATCTGTTGCGCGATCCGCGGCAGAAAAAGGAAGCGTGGAAAGATTTGCAGATGGTGATGAAGTTTTTGGGATTGAATCCGCCTGCGGCCAAGAGCACGCCTGAAGAGTAAAGGGGACGCTGGGCAAACTTCGGAAGGGGCAGTCGCCGCCACGCCGCTCGGCTCTTCCCGTACAATCTTCTCTTAGCTCATGCCCACCTTTTGCGACGTAGCATTGCCGGTCCCGCTGGACATGGCATTTACCTACAAAATTGCCGAGCAACAGCCGGTGGTGGGTGGACGTGTGCTTGTCCCGTTTCGCAACCAGCGCATCTCCGGCGTGGTGACGGCGCTGCACGATCGCGCGCCTTCCATGCAGGCCAAGACGGTGATCCAGGTGCTGGACACAGAGCCGGTGCTGGATGAAGGGCTGATGAAGCTGGGGCAATGGATTGCGCAGTATTACCTGGCTCCGATTGGCGATGTCTTCCGCGGCATGCTGCCGCTGGCGGCGGAGATCAAGAAAGCCAAACTCTACAGGATTACTGAAGTTGGTTACGAGGCGCTGCACGCTTCGGCGACCTCTGGCTCGTCGCGCCGATCAAAGCAGGATATTGATACGCAGATGGTTGAGTACGCAGTGCTGGATTATCTGTCGATGTCTGACGAGGCCCTTGAAGGGACGATCCGTTCCGCTACGGGCGCGAACCGGCAAGTGCTCGATCTTTTGCTGCGTAAGAAATGGATTGCGCGGGAAGACGTTTCTTCCGTCCGCGACGCGCAGCGGACAGTGCAAGTGGCCGTGCTCAAAGAGCTTTTTCCTGGAAAACCAGGCGGCAAGCTGAATGAGAACCAGCAAAAGATCGTTGAATTTATCCAGCAGCAAAATGGGAGAGCATTTGCGGAGCAGGTCCGCGAGCTTGCTGTGCCGCGAACCACGCTGCAAACGCTGGTGAAGCGCGGCATCGTGGAACTGGTGGAGGAGCAGGCGGATTTCAGCGTGAGCAGCATGAAGAAACGCGGGCCGTCGCACCTGGATTTCATTTTCAATGCCGAACAAAAAGCCGCGCTGGCCACGATTCAAAGATCGGTGACGGAAGGGAAATTTTCTGTCTCGTTGCTGCATGGCGTTACGGGATCGGGCAAGACGGCAGTTTATCTGGCGGCGATGCAGTCCGTGCTTGAGCAAGGGCGCGCGGCGATTTTGCTGGTGCCTGAGATCGGGCTCACGCCTGCGGCTGCGGCGAATCTTCATCAGGTATTCGGGGATGAGGTCGCCATTCTGCACTCAGCGCTTTCTGCCGACGAGCGCGCGGAGCAATGGCACCGCATACGCCGCGGCGATGCGCGGATCGTAGTAGG
Source organism: Acidobacteriaceae bacterium (assembly GCA_027307045.1). GTDB lineage: Bacteria > Acidobacteriota > Terriglobia > Terriglobales > Acidobacteriaceae > Angelobacter. The sequence goes on along the minus strand of DAHUXR010000013.1, from coordinate 3,864 downwards.
AACACGATCGGCGGTTTTTGCGCCGGTGGAAAATCTGGCGCTGATCGTGGTGGACGAAGAACACGATAGCTCTTACAAGCAGGAAGAAACGCCGCGCTATAACGGACGCGACGTGGCGGTAATGCGCGGCAAGCTGACGAACTCCGCAGTCGTGCTGGCCTCCGCAACGCCGGCGATTGAGTCATATCACAATGCGGAAGCGGGGAAGTATAGGCTGATTGAACTCAAAGAGCGCGTGGAGCGGCGGCCGCTGCCTGAAGTCGAGCTGGTGGACATGCGATCTGAATTTCAGCAGACCGGAGAAGACCAAATTTTTTCCCTGCAATTGATCCAGGAAGTTACCGACCGTCTTGATCGCGGCGAGCAAGCGATGGTGTTGCTGAACCGGCGCGGATATTCTTCGGTGGTGCTGTGCCGCGCCTGCGGTGAGACGCTGCAATGCAAGAACTGTACTATCGCCATGACGTATCACAAGGCTGCGCACCGCATGGAGTGCCATTATTGCGGCTATCGGCAGGCGGTGCCCAAACGCTGTACGGCATGCAACAGCGAGCACATTTTTTTTCTGGGAACAGGATCTGAAAAAGTTGAAGAGCGGCTGCACGCGGCGTTTCCGCAGGCACGCATTGGACGTCTTGACCGCGACACGGTGCGCAATCGGCACGACTTTGAGCGCGTGCTGAACCAGTTTCATGCGGGAGAGATCAATCTGCTGGTCGGAACGCAGATGATTGCCAAGGGACATGACGTTCACGGCGTAACGCTGGTAGGGGTCGTTGGGGCAGATTATGCGCTGGGATTTCCAGATTTCCGCGCCGCAGAGCGTACGTTCCAATTGCTGACGCAGGTTGCCGGACGCGCAGGCCGCGGCGAAACGCCCGGCAAAGTGGTGCTGCAGACGTATCATCCTGACCATTACGCCATCCAGTTTGCGCAGCAGCATGATTATGCGGGCTTTTATGAGAAGGAATTACGCTTCCGCAAGTGGATGCATTATCCGCCATTTTCCGCGCTGGCGAATGTGCTGGTGCGCAGTGACAAGTTGGAGCAGGCGTTGCGCTGGACCGGACAGCTGGGCAAATGGTTTGAGTCGACCCGCAATGAAGGCGTGCGCGTGCTGGGACCTTCAGCAGCGCCCATCATGCGGCTGAAGCGTGACTATCGCTATCACTTCATCCTGAAAGCCGCGAGCAGGGAAAAGCTGAACGCATCGCTGCGCAGAATGCTGGGCTTTGCCGATGGCGAAAAAATTCCGCGCACAAACCTGATTGTGGATGTGGATGCCCTGTCTCTGCTTTGACGCGAAGCGCATTATTGCGCAGGCAGGATGCGGTGTCCGACATGGAATTTCTTGTAATTTGTGTCCAACGTGTCATATTCCACAGGCAGCGAAAAGTTCGACCTGAAGTAACGGCGTTGTCCCTGGACAATAAATACGTGAGATCCTTTCACGTGCCGACGCCGAAGCAACCATGCTTCATCATTCACCTTCGTCCATTCCTCGGTAATCGCGGTATCGTCGCCGTAGAATAGTTGTGAGGACTCAAGCTGCTTCTTCCGCTCGGCGATCTCATTTTTCGAAAGGACCTTGGAAGAAAACGCGGCATATTCTGCATTGGCAAGCGGGCCGGACCGAACGGCCTTACCTTCCACTTTTACGATCTGCATTTCCTGCTGGTCGATCCAAACCTTGAACTTGAAGTTTCCCGCAGGGTCCGCTTCATCTTTTGTATGCCGCGGATCGGCCTGCACGATGTACGTGTTGCGGCCATCCAAGATTTGTTCTCCCTTGAACTTCAAATGAAATTTCTGGCCAAGGTCCTGCAACGGCAACTTGAATTGATACAGCGTCTGCCCAAACGTGACTACTCCCATTGAAGGGATCGGCGGCGGAGCAAAAAGTTGAGGCCTCCAGTCTTTTAAGCCTGCTTCATCCATGATTTTTTGCACGGAGGCGGCCAGGCTCTCTTTGGTTTGACCGGGCTTGATTTCTTCCTCAAGGATTTTGTGTTCTACCTCAAGCCACTTCGTGCGAGAACCTTCATCTTGTTCAGGATCTTCTTCTTCCGCGACTTTCTGGCCATTGTGGCCAACATGCCGGCGGAAAGGATGACCTTTGATTTCTATTACTTCAAATGTGTCTGTGTTGCGGACGTCTTTCCTTTCGGGATGATCGACCACCAGGTTTTCCAGGTACGTGTAGTCTCTGGGCAACGATTCGCGCGTATTGAAGTTGATGACTGCCTGCCGAACCACTTCCGGCACGTCGATCTTTTGAGCATCATCTGGCGACCTGGCTTCTGCCGGACGAACTACTATCGTCGACACGAGCAGCAGAAACGCTATGAGCCAGGTCGATTGCACGTTCCTTTAACTTTACTCCCAGCGATTGCCATGCTCAATGTCGATTCTCCTGCTGCTGCTGTTGCTGGCGCTGGGCCCGATAATCACTCAATATTTTTCTTAAGCCTTGCTCGCCGAAGGGCGCAGGGATGAGCGTAAGTGCCAGCATGAGCAACGCAAAAACTGCCAGCACGCGGCGTTTGGCATCGAGCGGCGGCAGCAGCGGCACGTCAGGATGGCGGCTGCCGGTAAAGCGCAACACCATGGCCCACAGAAGCCATCCTGCCCAGAAATACCAGCTCAACAAAAGCAATACCAAAATGCTGAGCATGGATACAGGCCGATGCAGCCGGGGATTCACGGCGAAAATGATATGTCCGCCATCGAGCTGGCCGCCCGGCAACAAATTCAGCGAAGTCGCCAGCATTCCCGCCCAGGCCGCCATTGCCATGGGATGCAGATACAGCGCGCTCACAGGCGCTTGCGCAACCGCCGCATGGCTTCCCATGGCCGCCATGATCCAATGCGCGAGCTTAAAAATCAGCGGAAAACCCAGCAACATGCTGGCTTTGGCTGGATCAGAAGAAGCCGCCGCTACGGCGGCATCGCCCGTGAGCAGCTTTGAGGCCAGCAAGCCATAGAGCATTACTGGAACGGCGACTACAAAACCGGCAATCGGGCCGGCAATGCCGATATCAAACAAATCAGCACGGCTCTTGATGGGCGACTTGATGCGGATAAAAGCCCCCAGCGTGCCAATGAGCGTGGGCGCAGGAATAAAGAACGGCAGCGTGGCCAGGACTCTGTGTCGAACGCAATAGACGTAATGTCCCAGCTCATGCGCGGTGAGAATTCCCAGCAGAGACAGGGAAAAGGGAAGTCCCATCTTCAGCCGATGCCAATCCTGCAGCGCCCATTGCCACGGCCAGTAATCCAGATCGTCGGTAAACAGGCCAAGGTTGCGGTTGAACGTATCCTGCATGTGCGCGCCAATGCAGAGCGTGGTAAAGATCGTGGCAAGAAACAGCAGAGCGTGCAGCCAATAACGGCGCTTCGGCGGATGAACTACAAGGACGGTGATCTCCCGCCGTTCAGGATCAAAAACGTGGTATTCCTGCGAAAGAGGCTGGATGTCCGACATGCAACGAATAGCCCTGTGGAGCTGAAAAAGCTGGCTGAAAAAGCTGCCGCCGCCAAAGCGGATCAACCGCTTAGTCGATGGACTGCAATTCCTTTCCCGGCTTAAAGCGCACGGCCTTTCCGGGAGGAATGTTCACTTCCGCGCCTGTACGCGGGTTGCGGCCGATACCGGTTTTGCGCGGGCGCACGTTAAACACGCCAAATCCGCGCAGCTCAATGCGTTCGCCCCCGGCCAGGGCCTTCTTCATGCTTTCAAAAACGGTTTCCACGGCCAGCTCGGCCTTGGTTTTGGTGATGCCGGTTTTGTTGACCACTTCGTTAATGATATCGAGCTTAATCACAGGTCAGCTCTCCTCAATTTTCCAGAAAGGGCGTAACTTG
>DAHUXR010000139.1 GCA_027307045.1 Acidobacteriaceae bacterium | reverse complement strand
AAGAACACCCTACAGAAATTTCTTGATCAGCTAAAAGGGGGCTTCCCTGATCGACATAGGATCTCGAAAACCGGCTTGCTCAAAATGAAGTCATTCTATCGGTGGCTGTTTTTGAAGATCAGATCAAGTCAATACATCGGGAAATCTTAACGCAGAAGCCGACACTGCTGGATACAACGCGTTCTATTCCGCTAGGTAGAATCACGTCGGAAGGTGCTCAAGAAGTTATTCAGCAAGAAATCGACAGAGACGTGTCTGCTATGGATCGGAAGAGCGTCACGGAAAGAGCGAAGCACTTCGAGGAGCGCTTGGGGCTTGCATGGCCAAGTAAAAAAGCAATCGCGATGCAATTGACTCGATTTCTAAGAAGCGCAATTCAATCCTGCATGACAACATAGATGGGACCGTAACCGGGAGCGATTTATTGCAGGCACGTTTTTTTACGATGCTAGTCCCGGTTCATCTAATTCGAGCAGCGGGAGAAAAATATCCAAACGGCTTCAAGACCATGACCGGATTGGCAGGCCGCAATGCATCTAGTGAAAAAATAATCGGCTAGCAAATCTCACCATTGGCAAACGATAATTTGCCTGCCTTCCATGCCCATTTTGGTCCCCACAATTAGCAATTGCGGAGAATTTTGCTATCGCCAATTCCTGTACGCTTCGCCTGTTGCACAAAACCTCAAGTTCCTTCGCTTCTGAATGGAACTGCAAGAACAGGAGAAAGACATGAAGCACATTTTTGCAGCAGTAGTAATGATGTCAGTGCTGGCGGCAGTCCCCGCCTGCGCGCAACAATTTCCGCCGCTCGGCGACGACAACACTTCCTCGCTGGGAAGTTTCAAGATACAGGTCACCAATCAATTCGCGGGCATGTTCGCCGGCTGTCCCGGTTGGAATAACCCGATCCTTACCAGCCCCACAATGTACGATCCAGCCACCAAAGTGGGCCGCAGTGATGCTTTGCTGGATGGCAGCGCCGCCGATACCAACGGCGTTCAGGTGGGCACAGCCGGAACCATTGTGAGTGAGAACATGCTGTCCGCGCCTCCCGGATTTCCCTGCCAGGGCGCTACCGGAGCCTGCGCCTCCGGCCCCAACACGCGTGAGATCCATACTGAAGTACGCTCCTTGAAAATGGTCAATCTGGGCGGCGGTCAGCCGGTGGTCCGCTCCGGCGTATGGTATGACAATGCCAACATCCAGCAACCACCATCCCGCGTGAGCCCCGGTGAAGTGGAATCGCACTCAGGTCCGGGCGGCGCCGCGGCCAATGATCTGCCGGCTTCGAGCTTCTTTGACATCTTCGTACAGGTTGACATGCCGGCTTGCGGCGGGTTCCCGGGCGCGACTGTCTACAATACCGTGCCGTTGATCGTGAAAAATCCAAACCTCACCGCGCTTCCTCCGCGCGTGGTCTATCTGCACGACACCAGCACCGTGGTCCCAATTCTTTTCCTGAGCGCCAATCCAGGAAAGTGGAACGCCGGTGACATTCTTGGATACTTCGTGCTCGCCGGACACGGAATTGGCTTTACCAACTCGCAGTCTGATGTAAACGAGTTCAACACCTTTATGAGTCAGCAGAAGTTCACCTGCGTTACCACGTCGGGAACTGCCGCGGCGGTAGCTCCCACGTCGAAAACAAAATCCGCCAAGCCGGCGCAAGGCCCGACGGGAGAAGCTGTCATCGGTATCAGTCCTTGCTCAGTAAACTAAAAACATATCGTTTGGTTTTAAGGTCCTTCGCTCAAACGGAGGACCTTTTTTTAGTAAGCGGGTATCCGGGCCTGCGTGGTCAATGCGTTTCTACTGCAGATCTTTAAATACCATCGGCCTAACATACCGCCGCGCCGTCGGCCATTCGGAAGTAACCCACTCTATCCGGTCACGCGGGATGACCGTGTTTCCGCCCTTTCACTGTTCACTTTGGAATTAAGTAAATGATTAGAGTGAAATAGACCGCTTGGTCTATCTACGTTGCTCGGCTCAGGACTAGACTTAGCCAAGCCCGAACGTGCCCCCAAGGAGAATCCAAGAATGCAGGTTACGCTACCCTTCCGCTTTCCAGCCGAATTGAAAAATGTGTTTCTTACAACCAGTGCGGCCTTCTTGTTGTTTGCTGCCAGCGGCAGCGCGCAGGTAGTGCGCCACAGTGAACGGGGCCAACCAGGCCGGCATCGCGTTCTTTGTGCTGCATCCCAGCGGAGCCTCAGCGAGTGTAATTACCCAGGGCATCATCGCTCTGCCTGGTAATAATGTTACCTATCCGGCCATCGGCGTAAATTCCAGCGGGCGTGGCGTGATTGGTTTCACCGTGCTCGGCAACGATCATTATCCAAGCGCCGGGTATGTTGCGCTCGACGCCAAAGCCGGTGCGGGTGATGTGCACATTGCCGCTGAGGGAGCAGCCCGTCAGGATGGATTCAGCGGCTATTTCCCTGAAGTGAACCCAATCCGTCCTCGCTGGGGCGACTATGGCGCAGCCGCCGTGGACGGAAACTCAATCTGGTTTGCCTCCGAATACATTGCAAATTCCTGTGATTTGGCTACTTACGTGGCCACTAACTTTACTTGCGGCAATACGCGCGGATCATTGGGCAATTGGGCCACGCGCATTACTCATGTAAACGTACAATAGCTTTAGGACCGCATCGCGAAAGGGCCGGAGCAATCCGGGCCCTTTTTCGTGATCTCTGTCGTCTCTGACTTTCGTAACTTTTCTGCCATGCGCGTCTGGGACAAAATAACGCCAATATGTCCCTGGCCCCGGCCCAAGATCACGCAGAACAAATCCAAACCAGTGTGCCTGTGGACAATGCCGCCACGCTTTCACGTTGGCGGGCGCTGCAACTGCGTTTTCGCAAGATGCCGCCCTGGACGCGCTATGGCGTCATCACTGTGCTGCTCATTGCCGCCATTTTTATTGTTTACGCGCTGGTGCCTGCCGAACAGGCGCATTTGCAAATCATCTGCCAGCATAGTTTTCGCTCGGCACAGCTCTCCGTCCTCGTCGATGGTTCGGTGGTCTACAGCAACAATGTAAATGCTGCTTCCAAAAAGCGGTTGGGAATATTGCCCAAAGGCCAAAGCGGGCCGGAGATTTTTTCCAAGGTGATTGACGTTCCCACCGGCAGGCACGTGGTGCAGGTCCGCATCAGCGCGCCGAATGAAGGCTTTGATCAGGCGCGTAGCGCCGCCGCTGACTTTACTTCTGACCGTGAAAGCATTTTGCAGGTAAACGCCACGCACCGCAATGCGCTGGCTGTGAACTTTGACGGCGCCACAACTGCTCCTCTGGCTGCCAACGCTTCGTCCACGCCTGATTCTCATCCGCTTCCCAAGAGCGGGATCACGATCGTCTTCAGCATTCTTGGCACAATGCTTTCCGCCAGCATCAGCTTCCTGGTACAGGAATTCTGGCGGTCGCATAAGAATCGGATGACCAGTTAGGAAGCGGCTCTTGGCTGCTGGTTACTGGCAGTTAGCAATTTGTCAAACCCAAGACCAAGACCTCAACCCCAAACCTTCGCGTCCTTTGCGTCCCTTTGCGGTTAATCTGGCTTTTTCTCGCCCGGCAATTCCGGCGGCGGATAATAAACCTTGCTCCCGCCGATCTTCTGTACCTCATCGCGGAATGTTGTTCCGTAATCTTTTTCGCTGGTCAGGGCATAAGCCTGGCGCTTGTAGTTCCAACTCTTCGGATTGAGACGCTGCGCTTCCTTGAAGTGCGCAATCGCCTCTGTCGGGTGGCCGGACTTATAGAGCTGTTCGCCCAGGCCAAACTCAGCCGCGGCCCGCGCAATGTTCGGGTCCTGGGCCGTGAGCTTTTCCCGCAGATGGTTTTCACTCATTACGTATGCGCTCTTGTCGCCTTTTTCCACCCAGTCTTTCAGCGCGTTGAGATACGGCTCAGAATCCATGCCGGTGAAGTTCTTAAAGCGATCGTCAACAAACGCCACTTCATTCGGACGCACGATGCGCCCTTGCTCGTTGATCCAGACTCCGGTCGGCACGTTCACCATGTTGTACAGCTTGGAGACCACGTGTTTTTCGTCGATGAGCACCGTGTAGCTCAGCGGGCCGATTTTCTTCGCGGTCTCAATCGTCGCTGGCGGCAGATCAGCCTTGGCTGAAACATATTTCAACGGATCAATCCACGGCCCGGCATCTTTGGCTCCGCCGGTATCCTGCGCCACGGAGATGATTTCAAAATTCTTGTCTTTTAGCTGCTGGTAGATTGCCTGCCAGCCTGGCAGGTCAAAGCGGCACCCTCACCAGCTTGCCCATGTAACCAGCAGGATTTTTTTACCGCGAAAATCAGAGAGCCGGTGCGGCTTGCCTTGCAGATCAGGCAGCGTAAAGTCCGGCGCTTGTAGTGAGCTGAGCTGCTGGCGCTGATCTGAGCGCAGCCCAAAATACCAGGTTGCCATTGCCGCATCATGCGCCACCGGTTGGTGGACCAGATCGGCAAACGCTGTGATGTTGAACCAGGTCACTGCCGGTGTCTTATGAACAAATTCCTGCTGCCGCGCCTTGGGCAGCGGAAAGCACAGTTCGTCGCGACAGACGCCCTGCGGCTTTACCTCAAAGCGTGTGGCGCGTTTGAGATCGGCGGTGGTGATCCATAGCTGGCCGACGTCTTCGCGCGCGGAAGTGAGATCGGTTGCCGCGTCGTCATAAACAATGGTCGTGCGAAGTGGGTTGGCCGCGGAAGGAAGAACGGTGAGCAGAAGAATCAGGAGCAGACCGCAGGGCATACTGGCTTTCATAATGGGTCTCCACGTAAGGATGGTAATTATACTTCCTCGGCAATTCTTTGCTGCCAAACCTCCAGGGCAGCGAGCGGATCAATGTGGAAGCTGCATCGGCTTCAACCCCAAATCTTGCAGCAGCGCGGCGTCTTCGTCGGGCGCTGGGTTTGGCGTCGTCAGGAGTCGTTCGCCGGTAAAGATGGAATTTGCTCCGGCGAGGAAGCAGAGCAGGATCGCTTCACGCGACATCTGCTTGCGTCCTGCAGCCAGGCGGACCATCGAACGCGGCATCAGGATGCGGGCGCAGGCGATTGTACGCACCATGATGAATGGATCCAGATCGGGTTCCGCCGCCAGCGGCGTGCCTTCAGCGCGGACCAGCATATTGATCGGGACGCTTTCAGGATGCGGGCGAAGCGTGGCGAGCTGGTGCAACAGGCCGATGCGGTCGCCTTCCGATTCGCCCATTCCCAGAATTCCGCCGCAGCAAACCGTGATGCCGGCTCTTCGCACGGCGGCAATCGTATCCAAACGTTCCTCGTAAACCCGCGTGCTGATGATGTTCGTGTAAAACTCGGGAGAAGAATCCAGATTATGGTTGTAAGCGGTAAGGCCGGCATTTTTGAGTTGAGCAGCTTGCGATTCCGTCAGCATGCCCAGCGTGCAGCAGACTTCCATGCCCAGCGCGGCCACCGCGCGTACGGACTCCAGCACGGAATCGAACTCGCGGCCTTGAGGGGCCTGTCGCCATGCGGCGCCCATGCAGAAGCGGGTTGCGCCATCGGCTTTTGCGCGGCGGGCGGCGGGAAGAATTTCTTCGCAATTCATTAGCGGCCCGCGCTCCACCCCGGTTGGGTAGCGCGCGCTTTGCGGACAGTAAGCGCAATCCTCCGGGCATCCACCAGTCTTGATGGAGAGCAGACGGCACATCTGCACTTCATTGGCCGGATGAAACTTGCGGTGGACTTCTTGCGCTTGCACAAGAAGATCGAGCAGGGGCTGATGATAGATGGCAGCGATTTCCTGCCGTGTCCAATCCGTACGCATGGCGGGGGCAATTATAAATGCGTTCCGCGCGAGCACAACGCGTGTCTTAAGTTACAGTGAACTGGCGTTCAAGGCCCTTGAGGACGAAAAGCGCCTGGTTTCTTTTCCCGATGGAAAGGGCAGGGCCCTTGATTTGTTTAGGTTGCGCGGACGGCTAGTAACTGCAAAGTTAACCAGTGCAGGGCCGAACGTAACAATTCTTAAGCTTTTGCAAAGCGCATCTACTGATAAAGTAGACGGTCTGACGGGGCCGCTTGCTGGGACGGGTGAAAATGAAGAGCATGCAAAGACAATTCGCGCTCTTGGCAACGTTGCTGGCCTGCGCCGTGGCTTTCGCCCAGCCTGTACCGCGGCTCAATAATATGACGCCCGCGCTCTCTCTGGTTCCGCCGTCCTTGGCTCCATCTTTAATGATCAGTCATGCAAAGCAGCCGTGCGTTCATCCCGTTGAGCCGTTCGATATCGATGATTACAATGGCCCGCTCAGCCAGGTGGTCGGGCGATTTTCGCAGCGGCTGGAAAGCACCACGGTCCACATTCCGCGCCACAAAAACGATCTGCGTCCCTGCGCTCTTACTGCCTCAGATAAATTCCACATGTTCGTGGAAAGCACTTCTGATCCGTTGAACTATGTCGGAGCAGCCTGGGATGCCGCCACCGCGCAGATCGATCGCGACGATCCCAGCTACCAGATGGGCGCTTCCGGCTATGGTAAACGCTTCGGAGCTGCGGTCACTGACAATGCGACCGGCGACTTCTTCGGCATCTTTCTTTATCCCGCTCTCTTTCGCCAGGACCCGCGTTACTACCGTCTGGGACAAGGCTCTGCGCAGTCGCGGCTCGGCCACGCTCTGACGCACAGGTTTGTAACTCAAAGCGATTCCGGCAAGCTCATGCCAAACTATTCTGAATGGTTTGGCGCCGTAAGTTCCAAAGCGCTGAGCAATCTTTACCATCCCGGAAACCCGCGCGGGTTTGGCCCCACGGCCAGCCGCGTCGGCTATAGCGTGGCCAATGACATGGCGTGGGATGTCCTTCGCGAGTACTGGCCGGAAATCGCGCGCAAATTCAAGCTGCCCTTCCGTACCCATAACTAAAAGCGGCAAAAAAAGACGGCGCCGAAACGCCGTCCATGAAAAGTTCATCGACAATCTAGAAAGTAAACTTCGCTCCCAACTGTAATTGCCGCGTGTTGAAGGCCGTTCTGGGTGCGCCAACTTGTCCGCTGGGGCTGAAACCGCCGTCGCCGAAGTGCGTGGGCTGGATCTGCCCTGCAACAAAGTCTGGCGCGCCGTAAACTGAAAATACTTCATCGATGTTGGTGTGATTAAGAATGTTGAACGCGTCCAGGGAAAGGTTCAGCACTTTCCGTTCGCCAAAGTGGACAGCGCGCGCCAGCCGCAGGTCAACCGTTTCCAGATTATCGCCGCGATAGCTGTTGCGTGGAGAATTGCCCACGCGGTCCGTTACCGGGTTGCCGTCATTATTCGCGTCAAAGCCCACAAACAACGTAAACGGCCGCGCCGATTGCAAGGTGACAATGCTGCTCAGCTGGAAGTTGCGCAGGAATGTGCTCTGCGGCGCGTCGGCTGTGAAGTTCGCCACAAAGCGGTGCCGCGCATCCTGGTTGGAATTGGCCCGTTCCAGGTTCCGCTGCGCGTTGGATTGCGGCGTGCTCACGAAGGTAACAAATGTGCCGTCATCCAACGTGTGGGAGAGCGTGTAATTTGCGTCCAGCGAGAAATACTTGCCCGCCTTCTCGATCACCTGCAACGTCAACCCGTGATAAATCGAATTGCCGGTGGAATCGGTAAAGTAAAAAATACCGTTCGTTCCCGGAGATCCCGCCGGCGGAGCTGGAATGTTGGGATCGCGAATGGCAAATGCGTAAATGTCTTTGCCTGTGCTCGGCTGCACGCCAACTGGCGGTCCCACGTTCAAATTGATGGGACGCACCAGCTTGTGTCCGGCAACAAACAGGTAGCCGGCGCTTACCGTCAGTCCGCCGCCAAGAGAGCGGTCAATTTCCAGATTGGCCTGCTCCGTATAGGGCGACCGCAAATTGCGATCAACCGCCGTACCGCCCTGGGCAAACAGTGAGTTGTTGGGGAATGATCCGCTGTTGATCAGGTTCTCAAAAGCTGAAGTCAACAATGGCGGCGGCACCGTTCCCGGCGGCAATGGCAATGGCGGAACCACGGGACATCCGGCCAGCACGCAGGGCGTAGGCAGGAAAATGCTGTTCAGCAGGTAGGTTCCGGTCGTCTGGTTATTTACCAGCGGTAATCCTGCGATTACGGGTGGCCGTTGTGGGGCCGGCACAAAGAAGAAGGTCAGGCTGTATTTGTCATTAAAGATGCCAAATCCGCTGCGGATCACCGTCTTTGAATCCGGTGCATAGGCAAAACCCACTCTCGGCTGGAAGTTGTTATGGTCGCCGTTCACAAAGAATCCCAGTCCGGCTTCCACGTCGTATCTGAGGCCGTAATTCACCGTGAGTTTCGGCGTGACCTTGTACTGGTCCTGGGCAAAGAAGCCAAAGTAACTGTGATTCACGTGTACGAAGAAATTCGACGCTTCTGAAGGCAAAAATGCTTGTTGCCACGTGGTGGGTACTGAAGGTGATGCCGCATTGGGATTGAAAGGCCCCGGGCCAATCGGTGCGCCCCAAAAGAAAGCTGCCAGGCACGGCGCTACCAGCCCTACAAGCGGCGCAGGGCACGGCGTTGATCCCCAATCAGACTTGCCTGAAGCCAGCAAATCATCCAGGCTGGGGAAGATCACGCGCGCCGGAGTGAAGCCGGGCCAGATCACAAAATTGCGCACGTAATTCGTATCGAATCCAAACTTGGCGTAGTGCTTGCCGCGTACCCAGGAGAACGTGTCGGATGCCTGAATGCGCGTTTCGTTGTAGCGGTCAAACGCTCCAAAGTTGTGGCCGAACAGCAGCAGATTTGGGACATCGAGATTTGGCTGGCCGGTCGCGCCAAGAAAACCATAGTTACGTCGCGCCCATTGGAAGAGCAGTGAGTTCACTTTGTTCTCCCCGATTTGGGTTGCCAGCGTTCCCACCAGGTCCTGGTCGCGCAGGGATCCGTTGCGTCCGCTGCTCGGTGCGCCCACGCCGCCGCCATCCAGCGTTTCACCCACCAGCATGTTCAGGTTCGTGGCGTCCTGGATTGAGTAGCGCGCGGAAAGCCGGTTGTTGTCCGTCAATTGGTGATCGACCTTCACGAACCCGTTGTCCACATCGGCCGTCTTAAGCACGTTCAGGTTCTCCGGCGCAATGCCCAGGCTGGCCTTCAACGCATTGATTGCCGTCAGGTTGCTTACCAGCAGTGAGGGATACTGAGGCGATTGCCCTTTCCTTTGGCCTTCATAATTCATGAAATAAAAAGTCTTGTCTTTCTTGATCGGGCCGCCCAGCGTAGCTCCAAACTGGTTTTGCCGGAAAGCGTCAAACCCTGGCGGCGCCAGCAGCGGTTCAGCGTTTAGCTTATTGTTCATAAAGTACTCGTAAACCGAGCCATGAGTGTCATTCGTCCCGGACTTGGTCACGATGTTCACAATCCCGCCCAGCGCGCGTCCGTATTCGGCGGCAAAGCTGTTATTCACCACGCGGAACTCGCTCACGGCTTCCTGTGATGGCGTGGCGCGTTGCGAGCCGGTTGCGGTATTGATGTTGTCCGCGCCGTCCACCGTCACGCTGTTGTTCAGGTCGCGCTGGCCGCCAAACGAAATGCGCGTTACAGAGGGATCGGTAAAAGTCGATTGCAGGCTGATTCTTCCCGTGGTCACTCCCGGACTCAGCAGGGCGAAGTCCGTGAACAGCCGGCCGGAGATAGGCAGAGACTCGATCTGCTGAGTGTCAATCACCTGGCTAACTTCTGTGCGTGTCGGCTCGATGGTCGGCGCTTCAGTGTTGACCGTGACTTCCTGCGTGGTTCCCGCCACTTTCAGGCTCATGTCAATCGTCGCCACCTGGGCCACGCGCAGCACAATGCCGGTCTGGGAATACTTGGCAAATCCCTGTGACTCCGCTGTCAATTCATAATTTCCCGGCGGTACATTGGGCAGGATGTAGAAACCCACGCTGTTGGAGGTGGTCTTATAACTCTGGTTCGTATCCACATTGCGCAGCGTGACCGCGGCTTTTGCGATCATGCTTCCGGTCTGGTCGCGGACTGATCCGTTAAGTTGGGCGTCTGCGGCGCTGCTCTGCGCATACGCGGCGCTGCAGGAGAGAAAGAGAACAACAATGAAAATGAAAACCGCGAAACCACGTTTCATGTTTCCTCCTAGCGGCACAAACCAGGCCCTATGACCTTTCTAGCTCGCCGCGTGAATAGGGCAGGGCCATCGCCATTTCGATGGCCCCATCCCTAAGCGGGCCATTGTCTTACAAGCAAAACAAATGTCAAGGATTTAATTTTTATATCAAAGTAGTTTATCTGATGGCGACTAAGAAGTCGGAGAGGAGGGAAGGAGTTGCGGAAAAGTGGCGTCGATGAAGACAAGGTGTAAGGACACGGATTTTTTCGCGTCGCGCCAGACTGAAACCGGCTTTCCGCGCAACCTTGGTAGTCCGGTGCGAGCGACTGAAAACGCTCGTGTTCCACTGCCAAACGCGTTCTCGCATTTATTGTGGGCTGACCAGCTTGAGATAAGCCTCGCGACGCTCCTCGTCTTTAGACGTTCCACGCGCCACGTTTTCATCGATCTGATGTGCCAAGTGCGCTTCCAACTCGTGGGCCAGACCGGAGTCTTGGTTGCGACGTTGAAAAAATTTGCGAAAGCCCATACTTCGCTTTCCTCGCAATCGCTATTCCTGCCGCAGCGCTTTCATTGGATCCACCCGGCTGGCTCGCCGGGCGGGTATAAAGCTCGCCAGCAATGCCGCTATCACAAGCACAAGAACCATGGCCGCAAAGGCCAGCGGGTCCGTGGACCGGACGCCCGGAACCAGATGCTCCAATAGGCGAGACGCTGCCAAGGCGGCTACTATTCCCACAACAGCGCCAACAAATATCATTCCCACGCTTTGCCGCAGTACCAGCCCCATTACATTGCGAGCGGTGGCTCCCAACGCCATCCGTATGCCGAATTCGGGAATGCGCTGGCTGGTCAGATACGCCAGCACGCCATAAATACCAACACACGCCAGGAGCAAAGCCAGCGCGGCAAAAATACTGAACAGCAGCAGCAGAAAGCGTTGCTGGGCGAGAGATGCGGTGGCCAACTGCTCCATGGTGCGGACCTGATACAGGACCTGATTGCCGCTGGGGCCGCGTACTTCCCGCCGAAGTGATTCAATGACATTCAATGGCGCAATGTTGGTCCGCACCGCAAGCGACATTAATTGTGACCAGCGGGGTAAAAGCTGGTCGGACACCTGAGCGAACGGATAATAAAATTGCGCGCGCAACGGTGACTGATCATCGGCGGCCAATCCCCAGTGCCGCACATGGCCTACTACGCCGACGATCAGCACGGCGTCCGGCGTATCTGCTTTTGAAGGATAGGGGCTGAGATTGTGCGGGATCCAAAGGACCTTTCCGATAGGATCCTCTTTCCCGAAGGCTTGTTGCGCAAAAACGTCATCGATGACCGCGACGAATGGGCTGCCCAGCCGGTCCTGATCATTGAAGAAGCGCCCGTTGAGGAGCGGAATACCCATCACCTGCAGGTAATCTGGGGTCACGCTGGTTGCCAGCCCAAGCGGCATCTGGTTGGGCGGCGGCATGGCCGAAGTGCGCCAATAGCTGACCTGGTTGTATCCCGGGCGCATTGGGACCGTATCGACTACCGCGGCTGACTGCACTCCCGGCACGGCGCGGGTTCGATCCAGCGCGTCTTGCCAGGCTGCACGTATGCGAGCAGGATTTTCCAGCGTAGCTGCCGAAAGCGCCATTC
>DAHUXR010000138.1 GCA_027307045.1 Acidobacteriaceae bacterium | reverse complement strand
TTTCAGGTTGGCGCCGGGAGTGGTTACGGCCTGTCCCGGTGGCAACGAACCGCGCTGTTCGCGGATTTTTTTGCATTCGGCCAGAAGCGCCGGCCCGGCAGCTCTATGAATCGCTCCATCCACTCCGCCGCCGCCCAGCAAAGAAGAATTGGCAGCGTTCACAATCGCGTCAGTCGTTTCATCGGTAATGTTGCCCATGGCCAGTTCAAGGGTGGCTTTGGGACCGATTCGATATCGCACGCTGTGCGCCATTTATTTGTTGGTGAGCGCTTCCACGCCCGGAAGTTTTTTGCCTTCCAGAAACTCCAGTGAAGCTCCGCCGCCGGTTGAGATGTGGGTAATCTTGCTGGCCAAACCGGACTGATGGACCGCGGCAACTGAATCTCCTCCCCCGACAATCGAAATCGCGCCGCGATTCCCGGCAACCGCTTCGGCAATCTTCATCGTCCCGCGCGCAAACGGCGCAACTTCAAACACGCCCATCGGGCCGTTCCATACGATTGTTTTTGCGCCCGCGATTTCTTTGCTGAAAGCGGCGATCGTTTCCGGCCCAACGTCCAGCCCCATCTGTTCAGCAGCAATACCTTGCTCGGTCTTCACGATTTGGGTCTTTGCGGACGCATCAATCTTCTCCGCCACCACATTGTCCAGCGGCAGCAACAGTCGCACGTTCTTGCTTTTTGCGTCCCGCGAAAGCGATTTCGCCAGCTCGATCTTGTCTTCTTCCACCAGAGATTTTCCCACCTGCCTGCCTTCGGCTTTCAAAAACGTATAAGCCATTGCGCCGCCAATCAGCAGCGCGTCCACCTTGGTAAGCAGATTGCGGATTACGTCAATCTTGTCTGAAACCTTTGCCCCGCCGATGATCGCGACAAACGGCTTTTCCGGATGCGTTGTCGCTTTGCCCATGTATTCCAGTTCTTTCTGCATCAGCAGGCCGGCGGCGGATTTGTCCAGAAACTTTGTAATGCCGACAGTCGATGCATGCGCCCGATGCGCCGTGCCAAAGGCATCATTCACGTAGATATCGGCCAGCGCCGCCAATTTGCGTGAAAAAGCTTCGTCATTGGCTTCTTCTTCAGCATGAAAGCGCAGGTTTTCCAGCAGCAGCGTCTGGCCTTTTTCCAGCTTGTGGGCCATCTCTTCTGCGGCCAGGCCAATGCAATCCGGAGCAAAACCCACATTGCATGCGCGTCCCAGTTTTTCATCCAGCAGGATGCGCAAACGCTCCGCTACTGGCTTCAGGCTCATCTTGGCGTTGAATTTCCCTTTCGGACGTCCCAGGTGCGAGGCCAGTATCAACTTAGCGCCTTTTCGCAGCGCATATTCGATTGTCGGCAGCGTCTCGCGTATCCGCGTATCGTCGGAAACGCGGCCATCTTCAGTGAGCGGCACGTTGAAATCCACGCGCATAAATACGCGATGGCTATCAAGTTTCAGGTCCTGGATGGAAAGCTTGGCCATGTTCTTTTCCGTTGCTACTGCCATTTACAGCCCCTTTTTTGCCATGAAGTGGATCAGGTCGCGGACGCGGCAGGAATAGCCCCACTCATTGTCGTACCATGCGATCACTTTTACGCAGTTGCCGGCGACCACGCGCGTGAGCGGAGCGTCCACAATGGAAGAGCGCTCGTCGCCGCGATAATCCACGGAGACAAGTTCAGCTGTCTCATAGCCCAAAATGCCTTTCATCGGGCCATTGGCCGCGGCTTGCAGCGCCTTGTTCACCTCTTCCACGCTGGTGGCCTTTTCCACAAAAACGACCAGATCCACCACGGACACATTCGGCGTGGGCACGCGCATGGAAAAGCCATCCAGTTTGCCGCCCAGATCAGGAATCACCAGTTTAAGTGCCTTGGCAGCGCCGGTGGACGTAGGAATCATGGAAAGAGCGGCGGCCCGGGCGCGACGCAAGTCTTTATGCGGAAAATCCAGAATGACCTGGTCGTTGGTATAGGAATGGATCGTCGTCATCGTCCCGCTCTGGATCTTAAAACTGTCATGCAGCACCTTGGCCACGGGCGCCAGGCAGTTTGTGGTGCAGGAAGCGTTCGACACGATATTGTGTTTGGCCGGGTCATACTTGCTTTCGTTCACGCCCAGAACAATGGTGATGTCTTCATTCTTGGCAGGCGCGGAAATGATTACCTTTTTCACCGGCCCGCGCAGATGCTTTTTCGCCTGCTCGGCATCGGTGAATTTACCCGTTGACTCGATGACCACCTGAGCGCCCACGGACTCCCAGTTAATGGCTGCCGGGTCCTTCTCTGAAAAAACTTTGATCGACTTCCCGGCGACGCTGATGGAATCGCCGGAAGCCTTAATGTCCTGTTTAAGATTGCCGAGAATCGAGTCGTACTTGAGGAGATGAGCCAGCGTCGCCGGGCTGGTGAGGTCGTTGACCGCCACAAATTCCAGATTTGAGTCTTGCAGGGCCGTGCGCAGAACATTGCGGCCAATGCGGCCAAAACCATTAATACCAACTTTAATTGCCATTATTTTTGAATCTCCTTCAAGAACCTGATCATCCAGCATCAGTTGGATGCAGGAAACCGCGACAGTGAGGTTCTGATACTCGATTGAAACTAATCAGGTTAGCAGAGATGATTCAGGCGGCGCAATGCGCCGTCCATCGTGCTTGTGTGATCTGGATCACCGACGATAGAGGCAGAGTGTGCGTTCGAAAATCGCGCGCAGAAATCCCTGAATAAGTTTTCAGCCGGCGCAGGGGGCCTTCGCCCAATCGAGTAGAAACACAACGATAAAGCCGCGGATCGCAAGTCCCGCGGCTTTCTTACTCAAATATTTCTTGGGGTGGTTTCAAAAGCTAACAATTTACTGCCTGGCCACACGTACCTCTTCCATCGGTTCCCGCAGCCATGTGAAGTCTTGGCCGCTCATGGAACGTCCGCAATTTATCTCGTTAGGTCGTTCGTTTACCCAGCTCAGCACCATTCGAACGGAAGCACGCGGGTCCGGGACCGTGGGCTTTGCATTCTATCGGTGCTGCCTGAAGATAATGCGACATTACTGCCGTGAAACGGTTCGTGCGCCAATCCGATTTCTGGCCCGTGATCGCTTTCTCTCTCTTTACTGCTTTTGCATATTGTCCCGTTGCTGATTGCGGTTGTCCTGAAAAGCTTGTTGTTCTTATTGGGTTCTAGCGGGGGTCCCATTGCGAAGCACTTCTTTGGATAATCCTTCAGAACAGGGCTGGGGCAGGAACATTCAAGCCTTCAAGTCCGATCATGAAGCCAGTGCCAAAGCGTCCGCGCACCTTGCTTTTATTGCGAAACCAACCCTCGCCATCTGCAGGGACTTCTTTGCCTGCCAGGAGTTTATTGAATGACTTTGGTTCGGTTGCGGGCCGCAATTATAACAAGTTGCATTTGTGGTGCAACAAAAGAATTGAGTAGAAGCCCGGCTGGGTTAACTTTTTTGGTTCGCCGGCCGGGCTTTAGGAGAGTCGCGGCTATTTGTGGCCTTTGGTGGTGAACTCACCCACGCTGCTTTTGGCATCGGTGCCGGTTCCTTCACCCTGGCCGGAATCCACCTGGAAGAAATCCTTGGTGTTGGGCTTCAGGTTCTTTAAGTGGACGCGGTGATTTTGCGCTTTTGTCTTCTCATTGTCCGCGTAAGCGGATTTCGCAGTCTGGCCCAGATTATTTGCGTCAGTTCCGTAATGAATGACGCTGCTGCCGCCGGTATTCGTGGTCCAGGCGATAACCGCCCAGGTCGGTCCGGTGCCCTCAACGCGCGGCCCGTTGGTGATTTTTACGGCCTGCGCTTTTGGCTCCTGTTTTTTGGGCGCCGCAGTGGCTGAAGCGGCCAAAGCCGCTGCTAATACAACGATTGTGAATAACTTCATGTGCTCAATACCCCTCACGGAATAGGATCAAAATGTACTCAGCGGTTCGATGCCAAGCCGCAAATTCAGGTTTTCACGCGTTTTGCCGATGAAAAAGTTCCTTTGCTTGCAACTTCTTAGCTGCTTGTGTTACACACAGAAGCATGCGCAACTGGATGCGCGAGCGCATGAAGCGCCGTAAAAAAAAGCCGGAAAATGAGACGGAAGCCACTGGCAAGGTCGGCCAGCAGAAGCCTCTTGTCGATGAAGCCCATCCTCAACCCTTGATGCCTGCCTATGACGACGTCGAGCCAGAGGCTGCGCGCACCGCTGAAGCCGCCCCGGAACCTTCTGCACCCGAAGAGCCGCGCATGGAAACCGAGGTACAGCCGGAATCGCCTTCCATGCCGCCACCTGGCGTTCCGGAGCATCGACCGGCGCAGCAAGCGGGCAAGGCTTCCGGACGGCCATCCAAAGGCGTGGTTGTGCTGGCTATTGGTTTGCCAGGATCAGGTAAGACCACTTGGTTCAAGCGTCGGGGCGTCACCCCTCTTTCCAGTGACATGCTGCGTTCTATCCTTTTTGACGACATCACGGAGCAGCGCTACCAAGGCCTTGTCTTTTCCACCCTGCGATCCTTACTCCGTGCCCGACTAATTGCCCGTATGCCATGGAATTACGTTGACGCCAGCAATCTCGCCCCACACGAACGCCGCCAATGGATCAAGATGGCTAAAGGCTTTGGATATGAAGTACATGCGGTCTTTTTCGATGTTCCACTTGAGGTTTGTCTTGAGCGGAATCGCAAACGTGAGCGCCAGGTAAAAGAGGATGTGATCCAGAGAATGGCGGCCAAACTGAAAGCCCCGGGTTTTGAAGAAGGCTTCGGAAAAATAACCGTTGTCCGGGTAAAACGCTCAGGCGAGCAGACTTAGTTTGCCGCGATCCAGGCTGCGGATTCCAGTTCAGCCCCGGGCGAAGTGCACCAAAGCAAATATCCCAAACCACAAGAATGCCAGATAATGCCAGTACCAGCCCGTGACTTCCACGGCGATCCGTTGTGATTCAAACTTAGTGGCCAGCAGACGCCCAGCTACGGCATAAAGAAGAGCGACCAAGCCTCCGACCAAATGGACCGCGTGCGTGCCGGTAAGGATGTAAAACAGCGAGCGGCTGGGATTGGAAGCCAGAAAAGCTCCCTGCGCGCGAAGGATGTTCCATACCAGAACCTGTCCTGCAAGAAAGCAAAAACCCAGAAAGACCGTGATGCCGAGCCATGGCAGGTCGCGCTTGAACCGCGGAGGAACGATGCCCATAGCCGCAAACTCTTCCTTCTTTGCCATTGAGCGGCGCGCCAGTTCAAGCGTCAAGCTGCTGAGCAGCAAGACTAAAGAGTTTGTCCATAGCTGCAGATAGGGAAGGCTCAGGGGGATCCAGTCGCGGACCCAGCGATGAGCGTCTTCGTCAAACCGGCCCTTGCCCATGCGCAACACATAAACCATGGTCAGCAGGACAAAGATTGCTGTAACGGAGATGATGCACAGCGTCATGCCGACGCGGTAACGGCGCATGCGCTGCTCGCGCGAACGAAAATCGCCGGAGTTGCCGTGGTCGCCATCATCGCCGCCGCCGAAGCCGCGACGATGCGGAATTTTGCCCGGCCCTCCACCGCCCAGCCTTGGCTTGCGTTCGACTTCTACTCGATCGCTGATGATCGGCATAACACTACTTGAGATGGCGCTCCCACCAGTCTAGCTGGCCGCAGCGTCTTGCATAACGAAATCTTTTTCCGCTAAGGAAACATTGTACTCATACGGCCCATGATTCACTTGAGGCCGCCGATCGCCAAATCCTTCTACCGGCGCTGGAGAGTTCAACGTCCACTCCAATGTGCTGCATTCCCAGGGATTGGCCTTTGCCGCCGGTCCCTTAAACATGCTCCAAAACAAATTCACCAGAAAGATGAGTTGTCCCACAAGCGTGACAATAGCAGCCAGTGTCACAAATTTTTGCAGCGGCGCCATGGCCGCTACATATTGTACGCCGCTTAGTTCGGAATAGCGCCGCGGATGTCCGGCGATTCCCAGCAAATGCATTGGCATGAACGTTGCATACGCCCCAAGCAGAGTGATCCAGAAATGCCACCGGCCAAGGGTTTCATTCATCATCCGGCCAAACATTTTAGGAAACCAGAAATACGTCGCGGAAAAAATGGCAAACACTCCGGCCATGGCCATGATCAGATGAAAATGCGCCACCACGAAATATGTATCGTGCAGATAAGTATCAAGCGCGGGCTGGGCAAGGATCGGGCCGGTCAGCCCTCCGGTGATAAACAGCGATACAAAGCCTGCAGAGAACAGCAGCGGCGTGGCGTAACGGATTCTTCCGCCGTAGAGCGTCGCCACCCAATTAAAGGTCTTGATGGCCGAAGGGACTGCGATAGCCGTCGTCAACGTGGAGAACGCGAAGCCCGCATAAGGATTCATGCCGCTCACGAACATGTGGTGTCCCCAGACCATGAAACCCAAAGCGCCGATTGCCAGCGTTGCGCCCACCATTGCTTTGTATCCGAAGACCGGCTTGCGCGCGAAGACTGAGAGCAAATGCGAGGTCACGCCCATCGCCGGAAGGATTGCGATATAAACTTCAGGGTGTCCGAAGAACCAGAACAGGTGTTGCCACATGAGTGGCGACCCGCCAGCATGAGCGATTGCTTTACCGCTTACCAGCAGTCCGCCGGGAATAAAAAAACTCGTGCCTGCATGGCGATCCAGCATCAACAGGACCACCGCGGCCAGCAAAATACCAAACGCCAGAAGAATCAGAAGCGACGTGACGAACCACGACCAGCACGTCAACGGCATGCGCAGCCACGTCATTCCAGGAGCGCGGTGCCGAACCGTGGTGGCCACAAAACCAACGGCGCTCATGAGCGATGACAAACAGAACAGGCCAATGCTCACCAGCCACAGATCGGTGCCTAATCCTTGCCCAGGACCAGCCGAGGCGAGCGCGCTTAATGGTGGATACTGCGTCCATCCCGCACTGGAAGCTCCGCCTGGAACAATGAAAGCTGCCATCAATACGAAAAGCGAAACCAAAGCCGTCCAGAAGCCGACAGCAGTGAGCCGCGGAAAGGCCATGTTCGACGCGCCCAATTGCAGAGGAAGAAAGAACGTCCCAAAGCCGGCTTGCGGCACTGTGGATAGTACAAAGAAAACCATCAGCGTGCCGTGCATCGTCAATTGCGCAAGATAATTTTCCGGTTTGATCTCGCCGAGGAAGGGAATTTCAGCGTGTGGCCAGACCAGATGGATGCGCATCAGCAAGGAAAGCCATGCGCCCGCCAGCACGGCGGCTAACGAAAGGAAAAAGTATGCTCGGCCTATGGCTTTGTGGTCTGTGCTGAAAAGATAGCTAGGTGTCATTCTTCGGCTATTTTTGCTCCGTACTGAACTGGACATCGCAGCCTGCGCGGGCGAATTGACCTGCAGCTTGGCGGAATCTTGAGCATACTACTGTTCGAGAAATGTCTTTAGACTCCTCAGCAGATCTGCGCGTTGCTTCGTTTGTTCTAGTGTCGACCTAGCGAGCGCAATCTCTGTATCTGTTGGCCATGCTGTCTCTTTTAGGATTCCTTCACGAAGAGACTGCAAGATCCGTTCTCGGTTTTCTCGATACCCGGGTTTCCATTCAAAAGCTGCGGTGCTGCCAAGTACCTCGTACAAGAACGATGGGTCGCGAAGCTCCGCAAGTCTTCTCTGCCTTTCTCTCGCTAGTTCTTCCTTTCCCAAACTACGCCGTGAGGATAACTTCTCGAGACTCTGCTCTTGTTGGATGATCTCTTTCCGAACCTCCGAAAGCGATTGATCGAGAACTGGAATTAGTTCAGCACCGTAACTCTGTGCATAGCCGGGGGCGTCCATGAAGATTGCGATACTCACTTGTAAGAACCTAATCTGAATGCGTTGATCGTAATCTCTTACTGGATCCGCGTAACTGTACGCCTTGTTTAGATCTTCCAGGGCGCTTGTGAGTTCGGCATCGCGAAGCACTCGATCAGCCGTTGTTATCACTTTCATTTTCCACATGCGCTTCACTTTAGCCGTTCCAGAAATAAACGGCTCACGCATCACCTTCTTTAGTTGTCCTTGCGTTCGATCTGCGACTCGAAGCAGAACGTGCAATAGCGGACCTGCAATGGTGCCAGCGAATGCCTGTGCTCCCTCTGACGCCAAAACTGACCATACAACGGACACGCCGTGCGCTGCTACCGCATCCTTCGTAACATCGCCGATCCCGTCTTTAAAAGCCTCCGCTGCCGCCTCGGCGAATGAAGCAGGAAGATCCAGCCTTTCAAGTATGCTCAGAGATCCACCCACGTTGCTTTATTAACTCCTCGCCATAGCTGGATTTCATGACGTCATAATCGAGGCTATAAATGCTTCGCGTTAAAACCTAACTCTTTAAGCGCTGTAACAACTTCGTCGGATCGTTTCAGGTACGAAATCAAAACAACGGTTTTGCGAGCCTTAGGCTGGAATGGATGCGTAATCTTCTCGGGCTTAAGTTCGTGTCCCGCCATGTTGTTTCCTTGTATTGTAATGCCGAATTTCCCTCAAAAATCCTTGTAATCCGATTACTGCGGCCATGTCCTCGCTCTCAGCCACCTCTGAAAGTCATCTTCACTCACCACGCGCACCACGGCGCGCATTCTGTAGTGGCCCATGCCGCACAATTCAGCACAGGCAATCTCGTAGTTTCCTACCTGTGTGGGAGTGAAATGCGAATGAATCTCCATTCCCGGGACCGTGTCCTGCTTAAAGCGCATGGCAGGAATAAAAAGACTGTGGATCACGTCCTGCGCTCGCAGATGCAGGTGAACGCTGTGGCCAACGGGGACAATCATGGATGTTGAAAGAATGTCGTCTCTCCCGGCGGGATCTCCCGGATCAATGCCAAGCGGATTTCCTTCGTCCGGTTTGGCAAACTTCTGTGCGTCGGTCCGACCAAAAACTCCATCAGCCCCGGGATAGCGGAAATACCATTGGAACTGCGCTCCAGTAACCTCAACCTCGATCTCACCCGGCTGCTTCTCCGCGGGCATCATGCTGGACCACAGGCGCTCACCGGAAATGTTGAACCAGAAAAAAATGATTGTGACCACAAGAGTCCAGGTGGCTTCCAGCCGCCAGCTTCCTTCTGAAACTTTGCCATCGGCACGCGGCTTTTTTGACAGAACAAAGATCAGGACGAGGTGGCCGACAATAAATAGCGTCCCAAATACCCGGAAGGCAATCCTGAATTGGCGATCAATAGATACAGAGTTAGCCGAAGCGCCACCAGGGAACCAGTACGGATGTGCCTGGAACAGATATGCGCAGCCGATGACGATCAGCAGCAGCGCGAGCCGGAGCGCTCTAGACATTATTTCCGCCGATGGCCATTCTTCACCATCTTGACGAACTCCTGGTGGACTCTTGTGTCTGCCGACAATTCGGGATGGAATGTTGCCGCCATTATCTTGCCCTGGCGGACCAGCACCGGATCGCCGTCGGCGGTGGCCAGCACTTCAACGCCTTTTCCCGTACCCACAATCTTAGGCGCACGAATGAACACCATCTCCAGTGGCTTCTGGCCCAGCTTGCTCTGGGCTTCGCGGATTGAGCTGTCAATCTGGCGGCCATAGGCATTGCGGCGGATACGTATGTCCATTGCATCGAGCGATTGCTGCGGCGGGTTCTCAACATGCTTCGCCAGCAGGATAGCGCCGGCGCAGGTTCCAAACGTAGGCTTGGTGGAAACAAAGTCGCGCAGCTTTTCCAGAAAGCCTCGTTCGGCCAGAAAATTCAAAAATGTGCTGGACTCACCGCCGGGAATTACGATCCCATCAATGGCATCAAGCTGCTCGGGTTTGCGCACCAGCGTGACTTTGGCGCCCAGTTGCTCCAGCCGAGCCTTGTGCGCTTCATAATCACCTTGGATGGCTAGGACGCCGATTTTCATTTTTTTCTATATCCCGAGTGAAGCGAGGGAACCCTATGATCGAAATCGCTCTCAAGGAAAGATATTTCTCGTCGAACAGGGGCTGCAAGTATTTTTTGTCTGTCGCTCTGTAGTGGCGATAGGGCTTCCTCACCCGCTTCCCACCCCATCAAACCAAAACCGGGCCTGCTGGATCCCGCTACGCGGGATTCGCGATTTCAGAAAAAACTACCAGCCCCTCGTCTGCAACAAATCACCTTCTGCCATCGCCGCGACAGCCAGTCCCTTCATCGCACCAACTAGATCTTCGCTGACTTCAAGTAACACTTTAGGATCATCAAAATGCGTGCAGGCGCGGACAATGGCTTTAGCGCGTTTCTCTGCTTCCTTCGGCTCACAGAAATTGAGCCCGTCGGCCATGAAGATTCCTGATCCAACGAACACAGCTTCAGCTCCGAGTTGACGGACCAACGCCGCATCGGCGGGCGTGGCGATTCCACCGGCGGAGAAGTTCGGCACTGGCAGCTTGCCGGTCTTGGCCACCAATCGAACCAGCTCAACAGGTGCCTGCAAATCTTTAGCCTGGGCATAAAGCTCTTCCTCGGAAAGTACCTTTAAAGTCCTCATTTCACGCATGATCTGCCGCATATGTTTTACTGCGTGAACCACGTCACCCGTTCCGGCTTCGCCCTTGGTGCGGATCATGGCAGCGCCCTCCGCGATCCGTCGCAGGGCTTCGCCCAGATTGCGTGCGCCGCAGACAAATGGCGTCTGGAAAGCGTGCTTGTCCACATGGTGCGCTTCGTCAGCCGGGGTAAGGACTTCGGATTCGTCAATGTAATCCACGCCCAAAGCCTGAAGGATTTGCGCCTCGGCAAAGTGGCCGATCCGGCACTTGGCCATCACCGGGATGGAGACCGTTTCCATGATCTCGCGGATCTTCTTGGGTGATGCCATACGCGCCACGCCGCCCTGTGCGCGGATCTGCGCCGGAACGCGCTCTAATGCCATCACGGCCGCAGCGCCGGCCTTCTCGGCGATCTCTGCCTGACGGGCGTCGGTTACATCCATGATCACGCCGCCCTTCAGCATTTCCGCCAGGCCGGTCTTCAAGCGCAGTCCGGAATTGCCGTTCAGCACGGTTCCGCCGCCGTTGGGCGTGACGGTGACACTGTGGCCGTTGGAGGTGGGTTTGTGGGCCTTTGCCGGCGTAGCTTCTTTCTTTCCCCGTGATCTAGACATTGCGAACTCCTGCGCCGTGTTCACGCTGGGGCGTCACGGCGAAACTTGTAGGGCTGAAACTCTTATTTTACTAGGTTGGAAGGATTTCTGCTGCAATCAGGCTTTTGTTTCGTTATCCGCAACCACGCCCGCTGGAACTCCGTGCCGGGCAAACATCTTTTCCGGATCGATAGCGATGAACGTTCCCGTACTCCGCGCCAGGACTTCACCCCTGATATTGCTGATTTCAGCCATGTTGATGTGGCGGCGTCCGTCCACGCTCTGCTCCGCGCTGGTAACGGTAAGCGGTTGGCCTAGCGGCACAGGTTTCAAATATTTGATTTCCATGGACGCCGTGAGCGCCAGCACATTGCGGAACTTGTTCACCTTGCCCATGGCTTCATCCAGAATTGTGGCGATAATGCCGCCATGCGCGTGCCCTGGTGGCCCGGTATATTTACGCGACAGCTTGAAGTGGCAAATGGCCTGGCGCGATTTTTCATCCAGTGAGAACTTCAACCGCATGCCTTGCGGATTGTCATGGCCGCAGCCAAAGCAATGGTTCTTGCGCGGCTTGGGCTTGCCGATGACTGCGTGACCGTGTGAAATTTTGCGTTTTGCCATTTGGTTGAAGCAACGATTTTAACATTCGGCGCCTCGGCAGTCTGGCCCGCGCAATGAAACCTTTGACGCTGGCAGGCTTTGGAACGGCTGAATGCTGACTAC
>DAHUXR010000137.1 GCA_027307045.1 Acidobacteriaceae bacterium | reverse complement strand
GAACCGCTTGTGATAAGTCAAGGAAACCAGGCCGCACCGCATTCGGCACTGGCCTTATCGGTCAATGACTTAGCACTCCTGTAACTGTCGGCAGGCGGGCCGGGTGGCCTATGCTGGAGGGCATGCGGCGAAGATTTCTCTATCCCGGCATCGTGTTGGCGGCGGTCATGGCAATATGGGGCGCAAGGGTGGCTGCCCAGCAGTCATTGGGCGACGTAGCGCGGAGGATCCGCGCGTCCAAGGGCGAGGACTCGCCCTCTGTCGCAGACAAGCCTGCGGCGGACAGTACGGCGCGAACGTTGCCGACCACCGCCGATTTGAACGCCATCGCCGTGCTTTTGGCCGAGAAGGATGAGACGGCATTTGGCACACGCGTGCGAACGCAGATGGAGCAGGAAAATTTCCTGGTCCTGGATAGCGTGGCAGCGGCGGAGCGCGCCGGCAGAACAAGATTCGCCGGAGGCGGCTGGAAGCTTTATGCGTTCTATTCCGCGGTGGAAACGCCCAAGGTGAAGCCACCCGCGACGGAAGCGGAATGGGCTGACACGCTGGACCGGTTGAAGCGCTGGACGGCGCAGCGTCCTGAATCGGTGACGGCGAAGGTAGCGTTGGGTTACGGCTACCTGAACTATGCTTGGCAGGCACGCGGCCAGGACGACGCAGCTTCTGTAACGCCGGAAGGCGGCCGGCTGATGCAGGAACGCCTGAAGCTGGCGGAAACGGAGTTGATGGGCGCGGAGGCGAAGTGTCCGGAGTGGTACTACGTGATGCTGCAAGTCGGACGGCTAAAAGGCTGGGACGCCGAAGACCTGGCCGCATTCTTGCAGAGGGCCATCTCGTATGAGCCGGAATTTTATTACAGCTACCAGGAAGTGGCGCGCGGGCTGATGCCGAAGTGGCGCGGCAAGGAAGGCGACGTAGAGAAATTTGCCGAGGAATCAGCCAACAAGGCCGGAGGCAAAGCGGGCGATATTCTTTACTGGCAGATTACGCAGTCGATCATCGGCGGCCGCGAGTTGGGGAACATTGTGCAGCATCTTTCCTGGTCACGGGCGATGCTGGGATATCAGGCGCTGGTGGCGCAGTATGGCGTGACTCAAGTCGGGCAGAACCAACTGGCGCAGATGGCGGCGCGCTTTGGCGATTACATGGTGACGGACGAAACCATGACGCAAATTGGCGATCGATGGGACGCAGGCACATGGGGAACGAAAGATTATTTTGACAAGGTGAAAACGTGGGCCCGTGATTCCGCTGTTCCCTTCCGCAAGATCATGGACGCGTACAAAGCGGTGACGGCCAACGTGGCCACGCTGGAAGGCCAGAAATATGACAGCGTGATAGCGCAGGAGTTTTCCAGCCGCTATCTGCGCGCGGTGAAAGATTGCAGCGTGGCAGCCAGCGGACCAGCGCCAACGCTGTTGATCCTGCAAGTGAGCAAGAGCGGATCGATACGGCAGATGCTGGTGGTCCCGGAGACTGCAAGCGACACGTGCCTGCGGCCCAAGCTGGCGAAGGCGGCATTTACGCCTCCGCCCAAGCCGGACTATTGGGTGCGAGTGAGCCTCACGCCAAACCGCGCGAGCGCAGGCAGCAAATAAAAACGCCGGACTGGATGGTCCCGCGAGATTTGTTGCGAGTGATGCGCTGTTTACCAGTAAGTAAGCGAGACTTTATCGAGCCAGGCGGAATACGCAGTCTGCTTGCTGTCTCCGTCCATCTGGAAAGCGACGTTGATTTCACTTACGTTGTTGGACCGCGCCGGATAAGTCCGGTTCACATAGTGCGTGACGCCATCATAGGTAAGCGAGACGTAGATGACCTGCGTTGCGGTGCGCTGCAGCTGCCAGGTGAGATGGTGCCAGGTATAGGCTGAGGGCGCGGTGCAAGGAATTCCGGTGTGAATCCAGTTGCCGGAAGCGTTGCCCCAGACGTCCCATTGAGCGCCATCTTTGATGTTGCATTGCGTGCCGAAAATAAATTTATAGACGTTGTTCGACTGGTTAACGTCAAACTCCAGGGCCTGCGGCGCGGCGGAATTGGTGATGTAAAAATTCACGTCGTAGGTGAAATTCTGGATGGCATTGTTGCCGCCAAGCTGCTTCCACCACAGCGCGTCAGAGTAAGGCGTGCTGCCGCTGAGATTGAACTGGGCTGATTTACCGTCGAGCGCGGGAGAGAGCACGTTTTCTGTCATGGAGTAAACGGCGGAAGGGCCGGACGCGCCGGCTCCGGCGCAAACGGTGCAATTTTCCCAGCCCGGCATCTGGTCGATGTCGCTTTTTACGGTGGCTCCGGAAGGAGTGGGCGTGGGAGAAGTTGACGGAGTTGGCGAAGCGGAAGGTGTCGGAGTCGGAGTTGGCGAAGATGAACCGCCGACCGTCAAGACCATTGCGTTCTTGAAGACTGCGCCGGTAGAGTCCCAGGCCTGGACCACTGTGTTGTGCTGGCCAGGTGCGATGGTCAGCAATGTATCAAGGCTGGCGCTGGTGTCATGAAAAACGCTGATCCCATCCACATAAATGCGCATTGCCGTGATGGGGTAAGTGGAGGAGGCCGTCGCAACAAAATGGACAGGCGAAGTGACGCTGGTGCTGGATGGAGATTGAACGGTGACACCGGCAAAAGATGTCCCAACCAGCAGCAGCATGAACGCACACAAGCACACGGTCTTTTTAGACAATTTTGTAATCTCTCTCTGTTGGGGGTAAGCAGCGAAATTGAGTTTAGGGACGCATCTACTCTGCTTCCACAGAAAAGAGCTTGTAACTCCAATGGGCAGGCGACGAATGACCCAACTTAATACCAGAGAACCAGCGAAGACCGGCTTGCGCGCCGAGCAGCGTGCATCAGGAGCATGCGGATATACCCGCGCGAACGGAGGTCGAGCGGTGTGGAACGCAGTGACAAAACAAAAAGACCCGGTAGTGGGGTCGACCGGGTCTTCGAAAGCAGTTCAACCGAGGGAACAATCGATCAGGCAGATTGCGTTGTTGCTTGTTTGGTTACGCTCTCTGCTTGAGGGCCTTTCTGTCCCTGAACAATTTCGAATTCAACGTCATCGCCCTCCTGGAGGCTTTTGTATCCCTCCGACTGGATGGCACTGTAGTGGACGAACACATCAGGGCCGTCATCCCGGCCGATAAAGCCGAAGCCCTTTGCGTTATTGAACCATTTCACTTTACCTTTAATTCGAGACACGTTCCTTACTCCGGGCTGTCCCTGGGGACACAAGCGAATTGTGGCCCGAGGACCAGTTTCTTCTCTTGGGTTTGCCACTCTTTTTGGGAAGGGACGTAAAACACCGGAGATTTAACCTTCTCCCCGTTCTCCACGTCTTATACCCATAACTTTGGCTTTGGGCTTATTTTGCCCTCATAAACAGGTGATGTCAACTTGTTCTATGTACTCAAAAAGCAATGAGTTAGCTCAAACAAGACATCCTGCACCCGCGCGTTAAATGTCTAACTTCTTATAAGGTAAAATCGTAAAAAGAAGCGCGATTATTTAGTTTTTTCTTATTTTTTTTTCGAGCCAAAATAGCGATGCAATGGTCTTGGCGTCAATGATTTTGCCCGAAGTGGCCATGCGCACGGCTTGACGCAGCGGGAAAAAACGCACCGCGATCCGCTCGTCTTCTTCCGGCTGCGCCACGCCTTTTTTTAGTCCGCTGGCCAGATAAACCGTCATGCTCTCATCCAGAAAGCCCGGGCTAACGTAAAAAAAGAGCGCCTTCTGCCAGCGTGAAGCTGTGTAACCGGTTTCTTCGATCAATTCGCGCTTGGCGGCTGCAAGATGGTCTTCGCCCGGATCAACGCGTCCGGCAGGCAGCTCCCACATGCGCTGGCCTGCTGCATAGCGATATTGGCGCTCCAGCAATACCAAAGGCGTGCGTCCGGAATCATCCAACGGCAGTACAACGATGGAGCCCGAATGCCGGATCACGTCGCGCCGCGCGCGAACGTTGCCCGGCTCTTCCACTTCATCGGTCATCACGCTGAAGACCGGGCCGCGAAAAGCGGTCTTGGAAGAAATTACGCGAACCATTGGGCTGGACTTTTTGCGGGGAGTTGGCATGGGTTCCAATATAAATGGTTACCCGTCCCGAGCGCAGCGAGGGAACCCTACTGTTGTTAAGACTGACCCTTGCTTATCAGGCGCGTCATCACCGAGCCTGCATTGGAGACGAATGAGCGTCTTTCATCGAAAAACAGGATTTCTTGTCTGCCGTAGTTTGATTCCCGAGGTGGCAGGGTTCCCTCACTCCGTTCGGGACAAGAGAACTTCTGATATTCTCGCGTGGAATGGGAAGTAAACGAGCGGACAAACCGACGATCACATTGATCGGCGCGGGCAATCTGGCCCAGGCGATGGGCCCTGCGCTCAAAGCGGCGGGATACCAGATTGATTTCGTCGCAGCGCGCGAGACGGCTTCATCGCGCAGGCGCGCCGCCATGCTTGCGGGAACGCTCGAAGCGCGTACGCAGTCGCTGAATGACGCCGGGCCAACTTCGGACATTTTGTGGATCTGCCATACCGATGACGCTCTGGCCGAAGCGGCAAAGCTACTCGCGCGCAAACCGGGATGGACAGGCAAGATCGTACTTCATTCCAGCGGCGCGCTCAGCAGTGATGTGCTGTCGCCGTTGAAACGCAAAGGCGCGAGCACCGCTTCTCTCCATCCCATGATGACGTTTGTTCCCGGCGCGACACCACGAATGGACGAAGTGCCATTTGCCGTGGAAGGCGATGCTAGCGCTGTGGCCGTAGCGCGCAAGATTGTTCGCAGCCTGGGCGCGGAAAGCTTTCCGATCAAGAAGGCGGCCAAGCCGCTCTATCACGCGCTGGGATCGTTTTCCTCGCCGCTGATTGTGGCCGCGCTGGCGACGGCGGAGCGCGTTGGCCGCGCCGCAGGACTCACCGCCAGCCAGACCCGCCGCATCATGGCGCCGATATTGCGCCAGACCATCAAGAACTATGCCGAACGCGGAGCAGCAGCAGCCTTCAGCGGGCCCATCAAGCGCGGCGACCTCAATACTGTGCTGCGTCACTTGAAGGAACTAAAGCGCGTGCCCGGAGCGAGCGAGGTTTATCGAGCGTTGGTGAAGTCGGCTTTGATGGATTTGCCTTCGGCAAAGAGGAAAGAATTGATGAGGCTTCTGAATAAACAAATTCACCGCCAAGAACGCAAAGTTCGCAAAGGAAATTAAATCGAATCTTTGTCTTGCTTTGCGTCCTTCGCGTCCTTTGCGGTGAACGGGCTGGCTAGATCCTATCGCTCCGTAAATAAGTGTCCCAGCTTTTCCTTCTTCGTATTCAGATAGCGTTCCGATGCCGCGTGCGCTTCCACCTCGCACGGCACGCGCTCCACCACTTCAATTCCCGCCGATTCCAGCGCGGCTACTTTCTGAGGATTGTTGGAAAGCAACCTGACATGCTTCAAGCCAAGCTCTTTCAGTACTTCAGCCGGGAGCTGGAACTCGCGATGATCGGCCTTGAAGCCGAGTTCTTCGTTGGCCTGCACGGTGTCCAGGCCCTGGTCCTGCAACTCATACGCCTGCAGTTTGGCCATCAGCCCGATGCCGCGGCCTTCCTGCATTTCATACAGCAACACTCCGGCGCCGGCCTGCGCGATCATCGACAATGCCATCTCCAGTTGCTGGCGGCAATCACAGCGCAGTGAGCCAAACACGTCGCCGGTCAGGCATTGTGAATGGATCCGTACCAGCGGCGGCACGGTGTGTATATCGCCCAATACCAGGGCCACGGCTTCTTCCTTGCGGCGGTCGTCGGCGGAGCCGGGATCGAAATGACCTTCAAAGCCCATAATGCGGAAGTGTCCCCAGCGCGTGGGGAAGTCGGCTTCGGCCATTTTGCGAAGAGTGAATTCGGAGCTCACATTCCAATTATAGATGGGACTACCTATTCGGTTCCTGCGTGCTACCATCTCTGCATGCCGCCTCCGTTGGATACAACTCCTGAAATTGAGGCCATGCAAATCCGCATCTTGCGGTCCATGCCTGTTGAACGACGGCTGGAAATCGCGCTGGAAATCAGTCTTCTTTCGCGCGCCCTGATGAAGGCGGGTGTACGCGACCAACATCCCGATTGGTCGGACAGAGAAATCGAGCGCGAGGTTCACCGCCTTGCGTTTTTCCCTGACCCCCTGCCGGATTGGGTGTAATGGCACCCGAAGATTTGTTCCGACGAATTTCGAGCTTAATGGAGCATGCTGGCATTGCGTACATGCTTACAGGATCATTCGCGAGCAGTATTTACGGTATGAACCGAGGCAGCGCCGACATCGACTTCGTCATCGCCGCTGATGAAGCCGCCATCAGGCGGGTCCTAAATCAACTTCCGGAAAAGGATTTCTATTCTGAGCTGAACCAGGCATTGGAAGCTTGCCGGCGGAACTCCATGTTCAATGTTATAGATTACGTCACAGGCCTCAAAATTGATTTTATTTTTCTCAAATCGCGGAATTTCAGTCAGGAAGAGTTTCGTCGCCGGAAACAAACGACGGTATGGGGAGTACCTCTCTACATCGCAACGCCGGAGGATATTGTTATCTCTAAGCTTGAATGGGCAAAACTCGGTAAATCGTCGCGGCAAATCGAAGATGCAGCGGGGATCCTTAAAGTTCGTGCTGACGAACTCGACATTTCTTACGTCGAAAAATGGGTCGCTGAACTTGCCCTCGCTTCCGAATGGGCCCGCGCCCGTCAATTAGCCGGCTTGGTATAGACGTAAGGGCGCGAAACAGAAGGGCAGCAATCTTGCGAGCCGATTCCTGACCATAAATTGCAATTTTTTCAGTCCCAGAGCGTACTCTGTAAGTGGGCGTTCAGATGAATCGATTGAAATTCACCTTTGCTGTTGCGTTATTCCTCTGGGGTTCGTTTAACGCAGCCAATGCGCAAAGCAGCGAGCCGTCATCCCCCAGCTCTCAGCTCCCAACGCTCACCTCACGTTCGAATCTGGTGCTTGTACCTGTACTGGTGAAAAGCAAGGCCGCCAGGATAGTCTTTTCGCTTACTGCAGACGATTTTATCCTGACAGATAATGGCGTGCCGCAGGCTCTGCGGATGGAAGAAGGTGCGCTCGGTCAGCCTCTTGCGCTGGCTGTCATCGTGCAGACCGGAGGCCAGGGTGCGGCGCACCTCCGTGACTATCGCAATCTGGGGGCGATACTGGACGCGGTGATAGGTGGCGTGCCACATCGCGTTGCTGTGATCGCTTTTGACAGCAAGCCTCGTATTGAACAGGATTTCGCCGCCGACACTGACGCGGCTGCCGAGACGATTGCCGGCCTTCCCGACGGTGACACGGGCGCGGCCATTCTTGACGCGCTCAACTTCGGCATTCAGTTGCTTCGCAATCAGCCGCCGTCGTACCGCCGCGCCGTCCTGCTCTTCAGTGAGACTGCGGACAGTGGCAGCCAGACGAGTCTGGAGGATGCCGTTCGCGCAGTCGAAGACACGAATACAGCAATCTACAGCTTCGGCTTTTCCACCATAGGAGCCGCCGTGAAGCACGAAACATCAAAGCTGCCGGCGCCGGGAGGAACTCCCTACTCGAACAAACCCTACAAGCCGGGTGGCTGCATGAGCAAAGATCCAAAAGCCGATCCGGACGCGCATGGCAATCGCGCCGCGCAGGCGCTCGATTGCGCAGGTGATCTGCTCCCGCCATTGCGGCTGGCGAAGATCGCCTTCCTCGCGGCAAAAGATGGCCTCAAGCGCAATGTGCCCGAATCAGTGGCGCAGCTGACGGGCGGCGAGTACTTTGCCTTCAAAGACGCAAAAACGCTCGCCCAACACCTGATCACCATCTCCAACGACGTACCGAACTATTATTTCCTAAGCTTCCATCCTCAATCGCTGCACCCAGGCCCCCATGCGCTGGAGTTGAAGGTCAAGAACAGACCAGAGTACAAAGTAAACGCGCGCAAGGGATATTGGGTGGATGCCGGGGCGGAGCAACCGAAGAAGTAGCCCTCACGCGATATACTGAAAGGTTCATTCATCTGTCCCGGAGGACGCATATGGCTTCATCCGCAGTCAGTTACGCCAGAGAAAACCAGCAGAAATTTTTAGGCGAGTTGAAAGACCTGCTTCGCATTCCCAGCGTGAGCACCGCGCCGGAACACAAAGAAGACGTCCGCCGCGCCGCCATGTTCGTGGCCGACGAGTTGCGCCGCATCGGCATGGAAAACGTGGAGGTCATTCCCACCAAGAACCATCCGCTGGTTTACGCTGACTGGCTGCACGCCCCGGGCAAGCCCACTGTTCTCTGTTACGCGCACTATGACGTCCAGCCGCCCGATCCGCTGAATGAATGGCTCACGCCTCCGTTTGAGCCCACTGAGCGCAACCAGAATATCTACGCCCGCGGCGCGGTGGACGATAAAGGCCAGCTCTGGATGGAAATCAAGGCGCTTGAAGCGCTCATGCGCGGCCATGGCGGCAAGCTGCCGATCAACGTAAAGTGCATTTTCGAAGGCGAGGAAGAAGTCGGAGGCGAATCCATCGCCGAATTTGTCCGCAAGCACGGCGATCGCCTCAAAGCCGATTTCGCCCTCGTCTGCGACACCGAACTCTTCGCTCCCGACCTTCCGACTCTCTGCGTCGGCCTCCGCGGCCTCGTCTATACCGAAATCGAAGCCGTGGGCGCCAAGACCGATCTGCATTCAGGCATGTACGGCGGCGCAGCACCCAATCCGTTCTTTGCCTTGATCGAAATCATCAGCAAACTGAAAGATTCCAAAGGCAAGATCCTGATTCCCGGCTTCTATAAAGGCATGAAGGCCCCGAGCAAAGACGAACTCAAGACCTGGAAAAAGCTGCCCTTCAATGAAGAGCACTATCGCAAGACTGAAGTCGGCTCAAAAGTGCTGACCGGTGAGCCCGGCTATTCCGTGCTCTATCGCACATGGGCGCGCCCGACGCTTGAAGTCCACGGCATGCCCGGGGGCTTTACTGCTCCCGGTGCCAAGACCGTGATTCCCGCACGCGCCTTTGCCAAAGTCTCCATGCGCCTGGTGCCCAATCAAGACCCCGACGACGTACTGAAAAAATACACCAAATTCGTGAAGAAGCTCACGCCCAAGGGAATTGAGACGAATATCAAGGTCTTCAGCAAAGGTCCGGCCTGCGTTGTGGGTACGAACAATCCATTCATCAAAGCCGCAACCCATGCGCTGCATGAGGTCTTTAAGAAAGATACGGTCTTTATCCGCTCCGGCGGGTCGATTCCTATCGTCACCGATTTCCAGGATGTGCTCAAAATCCCCAGCGTGATGATGGGCTTCGGCCTGCCCGACGACAATCTGCACGCTCCCAACGAAAAGTTCCATATCCCCAACTTCTATCGCGGGATTGAGAGCATCATCAGGTTCTTTGAGAAGCTGGGAGCGTAGGGTATCGCCGTGATCGGTGATCAGGCGAGTCGTCATTTGAAAGCGTCCGATAGCCCGAAACAGGCCGCATTATGTGTCCCAAGATAAATGCATCCAGATCGGCAACAAGTGTCAGGCACGACTTGAGCGTTTTGCTTGAGGCAAGCGTAGCGAACCGAAAGCAGCGAAGTCGTGCCGTCAAGAGCAAAAAAGAAATGGGCTTTAGCCCCTGATCTGATAAAACAGACTTCAATGGTCCTGACGTGGGAGCCAATCACCGATCTATCGTCGCACTGGCAAAGATTAAGTGATGGAGAATTAGTCCCCCTTCTCCAATTCTGGAACGACCAGCGCGCCGATCTAGAACAAAGCGGCGCCCTGGCCGAGTTCAACAAACGCCTGGGCCGCGAGTGGTCGATTGAAACCGGCCAGATTGAAGGCGTTTACGACCTTGATCGCGGGATCACACAAACACTCATCGAACGGGGCATTGACGCCGATCTTATAGGAAATCACCCTGGTCAGAAGTTGCCCGAACTGATTGCCGCTATCATTCAAGACCATGCTGAAGTTTTGGATGGCCTCTTCGAGTTTATAAAGGGCGATCGCGCACTCTCCAAAAGCTACATTCATGAGTTGCATGCGGCCTTGTTGCGCCATCAGGAGACAACCGTTGTCCGGGACCGGTTCGGAACCCTCTTTGAAGCACAATTATTGAAGGGCAAGTATAAGGAACGGCCGAACAATCCTCAAAAACCCGACGGCAGCATGCACCAGTATTGCCCGCCTGAGCATGTTGAATCGGAAATGGAAAGACTGTTGTCTCTCCATGCAGAGCATGAAAAACAAGATGTGCCGGTCGAGACTGAAGCTGCGTGGTTGCATCACCGTTTCACGCAAATTCATCCCTATCAGGACGGGAACGGCCGCGTAGCGCGTGCGCTGGCGAGCCTGCTGTTCATCAAGGCAGGGTGGTTTCCTATTGTGGTTACTCGGGACAGTAGGGGACCCTATATTGATGCGCTCGAGGCCGCAGACATTGGCAGTTTAGCGTCGTTGGTTGTGTTCTTCATGGATGCACAAAAGAGAAATCTATTTCGGGCAATGCAAGCTGCGGCAGATCTGCGCCCTATACACACGGTTGATGAGGCCATCCTCGCCGCCAAGCGAGTCCTCGCAAGCTCGGGCAAGCGATTGGATCCCTCTATTTGGGAGAGAACGAAAAAAACCGCAGACCAACTTATAGACTTGGCGCGCGCGCGTTTTGTAGAAGTGACTCTTTCCTTAAGAAATGAAATTGCAAAAGAGAGAGCTGAAATCCAGTTCATGGCACAACACGGAACATCCGCACAGTTAGGCACGCGAGAGTTGCCATATCAACCAAACGACCTGGATTACGAAAAAAATCAGCAGCTTCTTATATCTGTTTCGGGAAAGCTTCGTGCAGGGATCGAACTACAAGCACATGGTATTGGTTCTAAGTTTCGAGGATTAATAGGAATGGTCGTGCTTTTTATTGGCCCATCCAAAGGTCTTGAAATCGTTTCGAAAGAACCCTTCCAGGTCAACTATATCGAATCCTACGAATCCGCAGAGCGTCGCTTCCGACCCTGGCTGGAAGAATCCCTCGTCAACGCGCTAACCCTTTGGCGCAAAAGTCTCTGACTCTGCCTTATCTTTTGATCCGATCATCCGCGCAAATCCGCGGTAAGCCCTTCCTGTTTTCTCCGCGTCTCCGCGATGAGCCTTGCTTTTCCGATCACGCGCGATCACGGCGTTTCCGGCGATTCCGGCGATCTCATCGATTCGCCTTAATCCTTTAGCCCCTTGCACTCTGGTGTACCAATTCGCGCCTTAAGCCACCTTGTTTCCCTGCACCATTCGCGCTACAGTTTCTATAGCTCTCGCGATTCTTCCGTCCTCTTAATAAAACCTCACAGGAGTGTTTTGACCACTGGTTGCACAAGCGGTGCGACATCCTGTGGTCAGGCGCACTTATCCACAACATATTGTGGGCTTTGCTCTTGACCCCCGGTAACTCTCTGGGTACTCTAGCTGGAACGCGGGTTAGCTACTCCAGCCGGTAGCACGAAAGAGAAAAAACGCACCTGCCAGCCACAGTCGTGCGACCATTGGCCATTCCTGAAGGAGTAGGAAGTTGCTAAAACTTAAGAAGCTGCAAATCCTTGGATTCAAGTCCTTCTGTGACCGCACGGAACTCAAGTTTCCGGGCGAAGGCATTGCCGCCGTGGTGGGCCCCAACGGGTGCGGAAAGTCCAATATTTCCGACTCCATTTCCTGGGTGCTGGGCGAGCAGTCGGCCAAGAGCCTGCGCGGCGTGCGCATGGAAGTCGTGATCTTTCCCGGCACACGCGACCGCAAGCCCACGGGCAT
>DAHUXR010000136.1 GCA_027307045.1 Acidobacteriaceae bacterium | reverse complement strand
CCGCTTGCCCACCTGCAGTCCATACGCGCGGCTATTGCATCCGTCTCTTCCGACCAGCAGATCGCCGTGGGCGGTTTCAATGGCACCACTACCCTGAATGAAGCCATTGAGCGCGACGCACAGTACAGCAGCCAGCGTCTTTTCTCCATCTTGTTTAGCATCTTCTCTGCCCTGGCGCTCGCGCTTGCGCTGGTCGGCATCTTCAGCCTCGTCGCTTACAGCGTCGCCCAGCGCACCACGGAGTTCGGCGTCCGCCTGGCGCTCGGCGCGCCCCGCAAGCACGTGCTGTGGGTCGCCGCCCGCATCGCACTTGTCAGCGCGGCCGCGGGCATTGCCTTTGGCCTTGCCGTGGACAGCTTTCTCGGGGCCGTTCTCGCCCACTGGATGCAAAACAACTTTGCCGCGCGTAGTCTGTTCGCAGCCGCCGCGCTCCTCGCTCTCAGCGCGGTCCTCGCCTGCCTGCTGCCCGCACGCCACGCTGTCAGCATCTCACCCACAGAAGCTCTACGCTATGAATAGAGAGCGGTACGTTGGCCATAGGGCCTGATACTCCGTCGCGTGATTCCCTTGCCAGTTGGTGGTCACAGCGAACTGGCCATCCAGCATGTCAGGTTCTTAAACGTGGACGCACGGTTACTAAAAATCCTTCCTATACCTTCCATCCACGCCAAAGCCGCCGTTCTGGTTGCGCGTGCCGCTCACTGACCATTTTGGATTAAATTTATATTCAATCTGGATCGCCTGTCGCTGCGTTGACGTAATGTCCGTGGCGAACGTTACCAGCAGGTTGCTCGTCACGCGCTGCTGGATGGCCACGCGCGCTCCCGGGTTCTGTCCGTTGTCGGTTCCCAGCCCGGGGTCGATCTGCAGTTGTGACACTCCTGCCAACTTCGCAATCTTACCGCTTACCTGGCTGCTGATTCCCGACGCCAACAGTGATTGTGCGCCCAGAGAACTGGTCGGGCTGGGGCTCGGGTTCGCCGCCGCTGACTCCACCGTCTTCCCTGTCGCGATCAGGTTGATGATGTCCACCGGCGGCAAAGCCGGATCGGACGTGTACGTTGTTTGCAGGCGTTCCACCGGTCCATTCAACGCCAGCGTGATGTTGTATTCGTCAATCCTGGTCTTTACCTGTATGTTCAGCACCGGTTCAGTCCGCACGGGATTTAGAAAATCGATCGTTCCATGGTCCACCTGGTAACGGTTCCCTGCCAGAAAGAATTCGCCGCCGGTTAGGTTGCTGCGTCCCAGAATCACGGGATCTGCGGCCGTGCCCACCACGCGCAAATTCGCATCGCCCTTCACGCTCACTTGGCTGCTCGTCAGGTTCATCTGGCTCGTGGATTGCACCGCGATATTCAGCTTCATTCCCTGCGTGAACGATCCTGGCGTGCCGCTGTCACTGGCCTCTCCGCTGAATTGTGAAGTGAACGTGCTCAGGTCAAAGTCCGGCGTGAACGATACACGCTCAATCCTTACCTGACCGTTCAGTTGCGATGCCTGCGGATTTCCCGTAAGCGCCAGATTGGATGCGAGAATGGCGCGCACACCTTCCGGATAACGCACCCGGATGTTGTTGGCTGAAAGTCCCAGTTGGAACTGAATCGCCGGACGATACGCCACCGCGCCCGTGGCATTGATTGTCCCTCCGCCCATCTGGCCTTCAAAGCTGCTGATCTCCAGTCGCGTCTGGGTTACGTTGATCACTCCGTTCGCGTGGTCCAGGCCCACGGGTGAATCCGTTGTGTGCAGGTTCGCATTCACAACTCTTATCTGCCCGTTCAAGTTCGCGCCCGGGCCATAACGTTTTGAATCGATATCAAATTGCATCTGGCCGGAGCTGGTAATGTCCGGCACAAACATTTGCGCGATTCCCAGATCGACATTGCCTTTCACCAGGAACGACGCGGCTTTTGGCGTAGTCACCGGCACTACTCCTTGCGCGTCTATACTCGTTCCAGTGCCGCGAATCGAAGTTGGCTGCAGCGTTGCCGTGCCGTTCTGGTAGTCGACTAGGATCGGTTTGACTGCTGCCAGTTGAAACTGTTTGTAATGCACATCAAGGTTTGGTATTTCCAGATGCGCTTCCACGCGATTCTTGTCCGCCAGCGGCCCGCGTACCGTAGCGTGCAGTTCGGTCTGCCCGGAAAGATCAGCGGCCTGCGCCGGCGCATACATCGCAACCAGCGGCTGGAAATCGATCTTTCCGCTGTCAAGACGAATGTCCGCCATGTACGGCGTCTCGATTCCCACCGTGCCGCGCGCCTTGAGCGCGATCTTGGCCACGTTTGAATCAAGCGCAATTGCCGCCACATGGTTCTGTACCGTGGTTTGGAATTTCAGGCCTTGCACAGTCTGCTTCTGCATCTGCAATTGCGGTATGTCAATCGTCGCCTGCAATTGCGGATCTTTGATCGTGCCTTTGCCGCTCACGTTCAGGTTTACGCCGCCGGCAATCTGCATGTTCCGCGCGATCACGGTCTGTAATTTTTCCAGCCGGAAATTCTGCGACTCCACATGTGCGTCGTATCCCTCGGTCTTGGGGAAATAATTCACGTCCGCCCGCGCCGACCCGGCCGGCATTTGCACCGTCAGATTTGCCTTTACGGTGTTCCCATCGCCTTCAAACTTCACGTTAAGGTTCTGGATCGGCTCAGCCGATACCTTCGCCTTCGTAACCGTCAGCGTCCCCTGTCCCACGGGGTTCAGTTGCGATCCATGCACGGAAACGTTCAGCGCCAGCGTTCCGCTCACCGGATAAGTCTTGTTCACCAGCCGCTCCAGATCGGCAATCGAAATCTGCGAGCCGGAGATGTTCGCCGTAATCGGGCTGGCAGGTGTGTAGGCCCAATTCTTCAGCCGTGCTTGCGCGCTGAAATTGATTCGGCCCTGCGGCGCCGCTTCCAGATCGCCATGGCTCAGCGTCACTTGTGACGGATTTGCCGCGAACGCCGTGTGCAGGACTTTCCATGAACTTCCTTTCACCCGAAAGTTGCGCGCATCCATCTGGCCATTGATTTGCGGCGCCGTGAGCGATCCGCTCACCGTCGCATTCATATTGGCTGTTCCATAAAGCCCAAGCGGCTGTGGTGCTGGCTGCCCGGGCTTAGGTTTCTGCAATGCCGCCGACAGCGTTTCCAGCTCGTGCAAGTCACTCGACCGCACAGCAACCTGCAATTGCGAACGATCACTGATTCTTCCGTTCAAGTTAATGCTTGTTTGCGGCGTGCGAATGTAGCTATTAGCCAGAGCAAGCTGCTTGTTTGTCGCCGCATAATCGGCATGGATCACTCCATTTAGCGGTGTCGCCGGCCCTTGTCCGAGACTCGCCTTGATCGTGGCATCGCTGTGCGCCACCAAATTGTCCAGCGTCTTGGACCAGCGCGCTTTGGCATCCGCGTCAACACTCCCGCTCAAATGCGCCTGCCGCATCGACGCATTGTGCGTCGCCGTCTGCACCTGGTCCAGCGACAATGCTTTCAGTGAAGCCTGCAACTGCGCGATCGACGCGCCCGCAACATCCTTGATCGTCAGTTTGCCGCTCAGTGTGCCGCCCATCACGCGCGCGCGAATGTCATTCACCTCGGCATTGCCGCCCGAAAGCTGGTACTTCGCGTAAAGATCGCGGACTTCGGTCTGCAAACTTGGCGTCTTCACGTTGAGTCCTGAGCTGCTCGCGTTCCCGTCAATAGACACCATCTCCAGCATTGGCCGCTTTGGGTCAGCCTGATATTTCATCTGCCCGGTCAGCTTCACCGTCCCACCGGGAAGTGAAGGGGCTTTCAGTATTCTTTTGAAGTCATTGATGACCAGCGTAGCTTCATATCCGCCCGTGGCCTGCATGCTCGGCGAACTGTAATCGTTTACCGTTGCATTCAAGACAATGCGCGATTCGCCTGTGGTGAGGTCGAGGCTTTCCAGCGTGAACTGCTCCGGCGTTACGCCGAATTTTGCCTGCAAGTTGTGCTCGACCGGAGCATATTTTCCATACACGATTTTGCCGGTGTTGTAGCCAAGATCGCCGGAATATTTCTTCTTCGCCGGATCGTAGTTTGCGCTGACGGCAAAGTTATGCAGATCAGCCTCCAGCGGCGTTTTCTGGTCGTTGTAATAAATTTCGCCATTGTTCAGCCGCAGTTCCCGTATTGCCAGGTCAAAAACGTTCGTATTGTTGCTGCTGGTGCTTTTCTTTTCTGGTTTGGGCAGGTTATTCTCACCCGCTTTGTTCACCGCCATGCGCACCACAGGATGGTCCACAATAATGTCGCGCACATGCCATTTTTTTTGCAGCAATGAATCGATCGTCAAACCCACCCGCAGATGGTCCACGGCCATCAGCGGCTCATTGGGATCAGCTTCAGTGCCGTGCACCACAACGTTGTAAAGATCCAGGCTCAAAATGGAGAGCCTGAGGTTGAAGTCTCGCACCTCTAGCCGCGCACCGGTCGATTCACGGACGCTTTTCTCCACCTTGGCCAGAATGTTGTGGCGAAAGCCTTCATTGTGGTCGAGCAAAACCACCAGGGTCAACACGGTGCCCACAAGCAGCACAATGATCGCCGCCAGACTCCA
Organism: Acidobacteriaceae bacterium; assembly: GCA_027307045.1. Lineage (GTDB taxonomy): Bacteria > Acidobacteriota > Terriglobia > Terriglobales > Acidobacteriaceae > Angelobacter. The sequence goes on along the minus strand of DAHUXR010000136.1, from coordinate 7,287 downwards.
CAGAGTAATCTTTTTCCACTTCTTCACTGATTCACCCTTTTCAATGCCTCACCCTTTTTAGAATGCCTGTCCCAGCGTCAAAAAGAACTGGTATGTTTTGACTCCTGGCGGCGCATTCAGCAGATGTCCAATATCAATCCGGACCGGCCCCACAGGCGTCTTGTAACGGAACCCAAACCCAACGGTATGCGTCAGGTCGGAGGCCACGTTCTTAAAACTCACGTTGGAATATACGTTGCCGGCGTCATAAAACACTGCTCCGCCCAAGGTTCCACCCACGAACGGCGGCGAAATGCCCAGCGGAAAGCGCAGCTCAGAATTCAGGATCACAAGCTGTTTGCCGCCCACCGGCACAGCAATCTTTTCGCCGCAGTTCGGATTGTCGGTTGGACAGACCAGGACCTCGCGCTGTGGTCCAGCCCCGTTCAAGCTGAAGCCGCGCAACGTGCTGCCGCCTCCGGAAAAAAAGCTTTCGCTGATAGGAATGTGCGCGCCTCCAAATGCATGCTCCATTCCCAGCCGCAGGCTGTTGGCCCACACCAGTGATGAATCGCTCGTCAACGATTTGTAGTAAGCGGTTTGTCCCAGAAAACGGCCAAAGCTTGTGCTCGATCCAAGGAAGCTCGGGTTTATGTCCACCTGAAAGCTCTCATAGATTCCCTTGTGCGCATCCAGCAAGTTGTCGCGCGAATCACGGCTAAAGGAAGCAGAGAGTGCTGAGAGGCGCACGTTCTGGTCTTCCGGCAGCACCAGGTCTGGTATCACTATGTTCGAGAGGTTCGTCCGGCGGAAGTCATAGCGGAAAATCACGGACTTTTGCCGGTTCCTATCCAGATAATGCTGGAACTGGATTCCCGCTCCGCCCAGGCGCGCGGTGTAGATAGGGTTCTCGCTCGTCCGCTCGCCGGAGAATGTTACGGTGGAACTCCACCCCGTATTCCAGATTGTAGGGTTGTTCCAGCTTGCTGACCCACGCTGGTCCAGCCTTCCGCCAAACGCAGAGAGCGTTACCGTCTCCGCGCGGCCGCGGAAATTCCTGCGCGTATACTCAACGGATCCTTCCGGTCCCCAGAATGTTTTTTGGCTGGTGGTAAATTTTTGCGGCAGACCTACAGGCGGAAGTCCCGGCAGGGCAATCGTTCCGCTCGGTATGCTTCCTCCGCGATTAATGACTTGAAAGCCAAATCCATACGCAATGGTGTTGCGCTTTGATTCATGCAGCTTTACCAGTACTGCTGCGTCGGGATCATCGGTAATCGGCTCGCGCGTATCCACGCTGGCCCAATCAAACACACCCAGCGTATAGAGCTGGCTCTCGCCGCGTAGCAGGGCAGTCTCGCTCAGCGGTTTATCCACTTTGATGTTTGCATTGCGGGCAATAATTTCCGGACGCGTATGCTGTGCTCCCACAGGCTCCACGCTGGCCGTATGCACCTGCGGTCCCTCGTCTATCTCATAAATCACGTGAACATGATGCGGATCGTCTTTCGTGTGCTCCACTTTCGACTTAAACCTCACGTTCAGAAAGCCTTTGTCCAGGTAAGTTGCCATGATCTGGTCGCGATCTTTCGTCAGCAGCAGCGTGGAATAGGGCTTCCCCGGCTCCAGGTTCATGCCCTTGGGGGCAAGTTCTTGCTGAGTGAGCGCCTTGGTCCCTTCCACTTGCAATGAGTCCACCACGTCACGCACGCCTTCTTCCACCTGGAACGCAAGTTGCAGTTCATTGTCCTTGTTCACCACTTTCGGCGTGACCTTCACCTGGCTATATCCGGCGCCGCGGTAAAGCCCTTCAATATTTTTCACGCTCTTACGGACCAGTTGTTCGCTGTATTTCCCGTGGGAAAACGGGATCAACGGAGTACGTTTGGTTACCAGCACGTGTGATTTCAGGTCCTTATCGGAAAAGTGTTCGTTGCCATGAAATTCAATAGCCTCCACCTTGCCTCGCGGCCCCTTGGTGATCTGATACAGGACGGTCACGCCTGACGGGTCTCTTTGAATCTTGCTCTGCACTTTTGCGCCGAAGTAACCTTTGGACTGGAAGTAGGACGTCAGATCCTGTGCCCCTTCATTCACCAGGTCCGGATCAACCGTATTTTCCTGGTACATGGGGATAAGCTTCTTCTGCGTCCGTCCCCAAACGTGCGCTCCAGCCAGCTTGATCTCAATCCTCGACCGTTGAGTTATGTCATATCGAACGTCAGTTCGGTTGGTTTCCGGGTTGTATAGCGTTGAGACCAGCTTTACCCGGGCGGCAAGGAAGTGTTGGCTTGCCAACTGCTGCTGCAAAAATGCCGTTGCCGCGGTCAACTTCTTCAGGCGATACGGTTTGCCCGGCTTGATGTACGCGCCTTTGATTCGCGCCTTGATGGAGCGAAGGCTGGCATTCAATCTCGCGGTTTGCTGCTCTGAAACTCCGGTTAAGATCACGTTTCCAAACTTCGCGCGACGTTTCAAGTTAATGTCGAATTCCACATTGACGATGCGATGGGCCTCGTCTGTCTGCATCGTCGGTTCCACCGTGGCCATGAAGAAGCCGACGCGATGAAAGAATTCCAGTAAGTTCGATTCCGCCTCTTCTACTTTTTCCTGCGCAAATGTCTCCTGCTTGGAATAGTTGGCGGCTTGCAGCAGGCGCGTGTAAGAAAAAACCTTCTCTGCCTTGGGAAACGTATAAACGCCAAAATAGTAGGCGGGCTTCAGCACAAAGAGCACGTGTAGTCCTTCAGGCGCCGGAGTCACCTGTACCTCCACGTTCTTCGCAATTCCATCTTTTATGAGCGCGGCCGCAGTTTCATCAACTTTCGCCTGCGAGTACGGCGCATTGATGGGCTGAGTAATCAATGCCCTCATCCTGCGTGGCGCGCCATCCGGCTGGCCAGCCAGCTGCACTGACGCCACGCGCTGCCCTTCATAGGAAACGGCCGCAGTCTCGGCTTGGACCTGCTGCGCGCGACTCTTTGGCGCCAGCGAAGTCAGCTCCACCGCCACCAGCATTAAAGTGCCGATCCATCTCTGAAAGTTTTTCATTGTGCCTGAAGGTCTGCCAATCTGTACGGCCAGCGATGCCGCAGCTCTGCCAAAAGCAACTCTCTGGTTAGAGTTGAAGCAGAGACTTCTCGTTGCTCACCCAGAGAGACCCGCCAGAAAACCCGCATCATTGCAGGCTGAAGCAGAGTTGCTGCTTGCAGGCAAGAGCTTCAGCAGAGCTGCTGATTGCGCATTTTGAAACAGTGTTGAAGTTTTCGGAATAGCTTCAGCAGAGCTGCTGGCCATTCCGGCCCATGCGCTCGTAGTTCAGGCCAGCGTTGTCAACTCGCGTCTGGCACTAAGGCATCTAACAAACAAAAGGTGGGGGCGCACCCGCCAGGAGACGCGAATGCTTTGGACGGTTTTTGCAATTCTGCTGCTGCTATGGCTGTTAGGTTGGGGATTCCACATTGCCGGAAGCTTGATTCATTTAATTCTGGTCATTGCCCTGGTCGTATTGTTGATTGAGGTGATAACGGGGCGTAGAGCAGCTATTTGATTTCACTCCCTCGGCTATCGGGACACTTCTGGTTTGGCTTCCGCCGAAGTCCGGCTTTGGCGTTCTTTACTGCGGCTTCACCAGCGTGGCCAGCTTCTCCTCGATTTCGCTCAATGCCTGCTGCAAAGACCTGGTGTAACGCTCATTGGTGGAAGCTTCAATCTGATGCACGATATAAGCGCGCGAAAGTTTCAGGCTATCGCGCTCGTGCCGGGCTTTCTTCTCGCCGTCAGTAAGTGGGGCCTTTGAACCCGCCGTCGCGCCGTCACTAGCGGTTTCCATTTGTGCTTCAACTGACTTGCTTTCCCAACCTCTTGCCATACCTTAATTATAAGGATTTTGGTCGCATTGCGAGCTGTTTTTCTGCCGCCGGAATTTATAATCCAACGCACGATGATTAAACGGTTTCTAGCTCTGGCTTGCGGCGTGGCTTTGCTGTGCGGCGTCGCTTTCGCCCAATCTCAAGCTGCTCTTTCACCCGAACATCGGTTTGCCCGTGACATTTTTAAGCAGCTCATTGAAATCAACACCACTGACACTCCGTCCGGCAATGTAACGGCCGCCGCGGAAGCTATGGCTGAGCGTTTTCGGGCGGCAGGCTTCTCCGCAGAAGATATTCATGTCGATGGCCCAAAGCCGAACAAGAAGAACCTTGTCGTCCGCCTCCACGGACGCGGTGCAGGTAAGCCCGTCCTGTTTATTGCTCATCTCGACGTGGTGGAAGCCTTGCGCCAGGATTGGTCTATGGATCCGTTCAAATTCAATGAAGTGGATGGCTTTTTCTATGGCCGGGGCACCTCTGACATCAAACAGGGCGACACCATCCTGATCGCCAATTTTATCCGCTTGAAAAAAGACGGCTGGGTTCCCGCGCGTGATCTCATCCTGGCGCTCACGGCTGACGAAGAAGGCGGCGACTCCAATGGCGCGCAATGGCTCGCTGACAACCATCACGACTGGATCGATGCCGAGTATTGCATCAACACCGATGCGGGCGATTTCGAAACTAAAAAGGGCAAGCGCATGCTGCTGGGCATGCAGACCAGCGAAAAGAATTACGTCGATTTCCGCCTGGAGGTAAAAAGCAATGGCGGCCACAGCTCGCGACCAGTAAAAGACAACGCAATCTATCATCTTTCGCAGGGATTGGCGCGTCTGGCCGAGTTCGATTTCCCCGTGAGCCTCAATGAAACGACGCGCGGATACTTCGAGCGCACCGCCGCGCTGGAATCTCCCGCGACCGGTGCTGACTTCCGCGCGGTGACTGGTTCCGACCACGCGAAAGCGGAGGAGGCTGCCAAGCGCCTGAGCCAGTCGGCATTCTTCAACGCCCTTCTGCGAACCACCTGTGTCGCTACCCGTCTTGAAGGGGGGCACGCCAACAACGCGCTGCCGCAAACCGCCGCAGCCAACGTGAATTGCCGCATGCTGCCCCAGGATTCCCTACAGAATGTTCAGAACACGCTCAAGCGCGTGCTGGCGGATGATCGCATCGTGGTGAGTGTGTCTGGTGAAGCCATTCCCGCGCCTGCGTCGGCGATCAATCCTTTAATCGTAAGCAAGCTGCAAGCTCTAAGCGCAAAATTGTACGGCGGACTTCCCATTGTTCCAGTAATGGATACCGGGGCCAGCGACGGCAAATACCTGCGCATCGCCGGAATTCCCACCTACGGCGTTCCTGGCGTGTTTGAAGATGTTGACGACGTGCGCGCGCATGGCAAAGACGAGCGTATTGGCGTGAAGGATTTTTACGACGGCGTGGACTTCTACTATGACTTCATCAAATCTCTGGGAGCGCAATAATCCCATGCGAACCAGACTGTGGCGGAAGGGGATACGATGTCAGCCTCGCTAGATAACAACGACGCCATCACTGTCCGGCGCAGTGAGCTCGCCTGTCCCGCGCATTCTCTCAAGATGATGACCAAGGCTGCGGCCAGCGAAGCGGATGAAGTCATCTTCGATCTGGAAGATGGCTGCGCTCCTTCACGGAAAGCTGCCGCGCGCAAAACGCTGGTTGAGGCCTTTACTACCCTCGATTTTCGCGGCAAGATTCGCGCATTCCGCACCAATGGGATTCACACAAAGTTCTTTTATCGCGACGTAATCGATGTTGTGGAAGCGGCGGGCAGAAACATTGATGTCGTCGTGGTCCCCAAAGTGCAGGATGCAGCCGACGTGCTCTTCGCGGACCGGCTGCTCACGCAAATCGAGCAGAACATCGGACTCCCAGTTGGGCGTATCAGGCTGGAAGTTCTAATTGAGAGCGCGAAAGGCGTTCTGCATGCCGAGCAGATCGCAGCTTCAGCTCCGCGCCTGGCTGGTCTGATTTTTGGCGTGGTGGATTACGCCGGCAATATCGGCGCGCGCGACACCGTGCGAGAGCAGTTCGCACTTTATCACTACCCAAAAGCCAAAACCGTGGCTGCAGCGCGTGCCGCCGGCATTGATGTGGTGGATGGCGTCACGCTTCAGTTTCGCGATCCGAAACAATGCGAGCACGATGCGCATTCCGCCGCGCAGATGGGGTTTGACGGCAAATGGGCCATTCATCCCGATCAGGTGCCAGTCATCAATCGGGCTTTCACTCCTTCGCAGGAAGAAATTACCCGCGCGCGGGAAATCATCGATCTTTACGAACACTCTGATGTCGATTCCGGCGTTGGCGCCATGGTTTACAAAGATGAAATGGTAGATGCGGCCAGCTTGCCCGCCGAACGCAAGAAGCTGGCTATCGCCAGAAAAATTGGGTTAGTGTAGAGTGCAGGCGCAAAAGCATTGATGTCTTCTATTACAAAGACCGAGCTGCAGCGGGAACTCAAAAGTGCCGTCGCTGAATTGTGCCGCAACTTCCCTGATTCTTACTGGCGTGAACTCGATACCCAGCGCGCCTATCCTGAAGCTTTCGTGCAGGCTCTAACCAAGGCCGGTTACATGGCCACGCTCATCCCAGAAGAATATGGCGGCGCTGGAATGGGTATTTTCGATGCCGCCACCATTCTGGAGGAAATCCATCGCTCTGGGGGCAACGCCGCTGCGTGCCATGCACAGATGTATGTAATGGGAACGCTGCTGCGCCATGGCTCGGAGTTCCAGAAGCAAAAATATCTGCCTCCGCTGGCCCGTGGTGAGCTTCGTCTTCAGGCTTTTGGCGTCAGCGAACCGACCACAGGATCCGATACCACGCAGATGAAAACATTTGCGCGGCGCGTTGGTGACAATTACGTGGTCAAAGGCCAGAAGATATGGATCTCCCGGGCCGAGCACTCTGACCTGATGCTGCTGGTCGCGCGCACCACGCCCATCGAACAGGTACGGAAACGCAGTGAAGGACTCTCCGTGCTGCTGGTAGATCTGCGGCACGCCAGAAATCATGGGCTCACCATCCGGCCGATCCGCACCATGATGAACCACGCCACCACCGAAGTGTTCTTCGAGAACATGCGGGTGCCGGCGGAGAATCTGATCGGCAACGAGGGCGAGGGATTTCGCTACATTCTCTCCGGCATGAACGCCGAGCGCATTCTGATTGCCGCGGAATGCATCGGCGACGCCAAGTGGTTCATCAACAAAGCCGCGGCCTATGCGGGCGAGCGGGTCGTGTTCGGCCGGCCGATCGGCCAGAACCAGGGCGTGCAGTTTCCGATCGCGAAGAGCTACATCAATATGCGCGCCGCCGAACTGATGGTGCGCGAGGCGGCCTCGCTCTACGAAGCCGGCAAGGATTGCGGCGCCGAGGCCAATATGGCCAAGCACCT
>DAHUXR010000135.1 GCA_027307045.1 Acidobacteriaceae bacterium | reverse complement strand
ATCATAGACCAAAGCATTGTTCCCGTCGTTGGTCATATTCCCACTCGCATCATAAGCGTACGGCCCGACGTTAATGTGGTTTGTCGCAGGATCTACGGGAGTAGGAACTGAGAATCCTGAACCCGCCATTACTGTCTGTGCTGTTCGGTGCTGACCATTTTTAGCGGTTTTAAACCAATCAGTATTTATAAGCTTGGGAGCTGGAAATGGCGGGAATAGTAAGTCTCTACAAAAGAAATCGAAATAGAGAGCAAGCGCAACTTTTTCCCCATCAATCCGGGACGGGGACGGCAAGCGGAACAGCCGGCGTCCTTTACCTCCGTTATCACTGTCCCGATAGGGATAAAGGACGCGGGAAAACGTCGGACAGGACTTTGCCCTTGCTAAGACGGCTCGAAACGAGAAAGAAAAGCTCCTCAAATTGCGACTCAGTGCCGGGGCTGCGGGTATCACTCTCTCCAAGGTTAAGCAAAACGCAGACTCAATAACCCTGCAAGAAGCGATTGATAAGTATCTGGACCAAATCCGGGAGCGCGTTACTGAATTGAGACTGCTTACGCTGGTGGGTGCGACCTCCGTCCTCAATGAGTTCAAAGCTTTTTCAAAAAAGCACTATCTCAAGGACGTCACCCTCAAGACTCTCAAGAATATGCATAGTGGTCCAAAGGGCAGAGCAAGACCAAATCCATCCGCACTGCGAGTAACAAACTCTCGTCGGCAGGTGTCATTAAGTGATCGTGCCTCCGGCTCGACAGTCTGCGCCATGCTTTGATCGTCTTTAGAACGAAGAGAGAAAGCTTCCATCATTATCGAAATTGCTCGGTAGGATGATTGGCTAAAACCACACTACCCCGTCTTCCCTCCCAATTCCCTGTTATCGCTCGACGATTAGCTTATAGACATGTCTATCCGGTAATGCAATCTGCCCGAAAAGTTCAATACTGACTCTTGATCGCCGGGAGAAACCGGACTCAGGTCCGGAGGAATGAGCTGGAGTGGACATCATTTTCAGGCGGCCATTGTAAGGCAAAAATTCCTCGGTGGTGCAGATAATTTTGCCGTTGCTGGGTTGAAAACAGTATTACCTTGTGTCGTCGGCTGCTTCCGTTGATGTGGTGTATCGTGTAAAAAGAGAGATGGTTGAAATTATCAAAGAATTTTGCAAAACGCGCAGCAATGCCGGCAATGATGCTAAGCAGAAAGCAACCTCTCACAGATGACTGAACAAGAACTCGAGCAGCAGCGGGCAGCGAACTGGCGAATTGACGGCAACGCTGTCCATACGGTGGAAGAGGCGCGAAGTTTTGTTGAGCAGGTGGGCTTTTGCCTGATGTATTCGGAGCGGACGCTGCCGCGTGTGGCAAGCTTTATGGGCGCATACGCAGGATCGGCGGCCGGCTTGCCGTTGGCAAAGAATGCCTATGCCGATCCTAGGGCACAGCAAGCCACGGAACTGATGGTGCGCCTGCTGCGTGAGCGCTCTGCTTTTGAAATGACCTTGTCTGGCGAAAACACGCTGATCGTCTCCGCGACGGCATTTCCTTTTTTCTATGGGTTAGTGGGCGATCGCACGCCAAAAGCGCTGCCGCAAAAAAAAGCCCAGGGCGCGGCGGTTTCAGAGCTATCCGCCAAAGTATTTGAGGCGCTGCAAAAATACGGGCCACTCACCAAAACGCAACTTCAAGAGCATGTGGGCCGCGAAAGCAGCCAGGCGGCGCTGGACCGCGCACTGGCAGAGCTGTGGTCGATCCTGAAGATCACGCGGGTAGATTACAGCCCGAGCGCAGGCGCATCCTGGGACGTCCTGTATCGCTGGGCTCCGGAGCCGGTAAAAGAAGGCATCAACATTTCCGTGCCGGAAGCGGTGACAGCGCTGGTGAGCAAATATCTTGAGACCGCGATTGCCGTGGAGCAGGACGAGATTGAACAGTTCTTCTCGCACATGACGTCGCGATCCAAAGTACGCGAGGCCGTGGGCGCATTATTGCAGGCACGCGAACTAACCCTGGTGACGATTGGGACGAAGAGCCTGGTACGCCTGGCGCCGCCACCAGATACGCAGCGGAGACGCAACTAATGCGTGATGACGCCCTGGCCGGAAAGAAATCCGGCGGCAGAAAACTAGTGATCGCCATTGACGGCCCCGCGGGTTCCGGCAAGAGTACGCTTGCTGCGCTGCTGGCGCGAAAATACAACTACACCAATATTGAAACCGGCGCCATGTATCGAGCGCTGGCCTTTAAGGCGATGCAAAGCGGCGCTTCATTGAATGATGAGAAGACGCTGGCTGCATTGGCGGACAAGTCACGGATTGAGCTGGTACCGAATCCTGCAGGCAATCGCGTAATGCTTGATGGAGACGATGTTACGGAGTGCCTGCGCAGCCAGGCGGTGACGGATGCGGCTTCAAAGGTGTCAGTGCATCCTGCGGTACGGGAATGGATGGTGGCGGCGCAACGAAAGATAGGCGCGGGCGGCGGCATTGTGATGGAAGGCCGCGACATTGGAACGAAAGTTTTCCCCGACGCTGAAGTAAAGATCTTTCTGGATGCCGCGCCGGAGATCCGCGGAACGCGGCGGTTTCAACAAAGTCCGGCTGCGGCCACGCATGAAGCGTCTGTTGTAGCTGAATTGCAGGCCAGAGACCATCGTGATCGAACGCGCGCCAACTCCCCGCTGGAGCCGGCGGCAGATGCTGTGCTCATTGATTCAACCTATCTCACGCTGGACCAGGTGCTGGCGCGAGCAGTTGAGGTGATCGAATCCAGGATGTCCCACATCCAGGAGTCTGAAATGCAGGCATGAGGTGCCTGCTCCAGCCGCGAGGAATGCAGCAACAAGCTACTGCTTGCGAATCTGAATGGTACCCCGATCGGTACGCAGACGGATGTCTGGGCCGCCCTTGCCGACAGTGGCGCGGGCCGTGGCGTCGCGGCGCGCGTTATCGACATTGATGCTGAAATCATTCACGTCAATGGTGCCGTCTTTGCTCTCTGCGTCGAGCCGGAAGCCAGCGACCGGAGGCAACTCAAGTTCGATTCCTCCGCGTTCGTTGTTGATATCGATATTTCCGAGCGGCGTCTTGGGGCGGATAGAGACTATTCCGTTGCGGTTTTCCACTTCAACTGCACCACTGACTTCGTCGAAATGCACTTCATTGAACCGAGTGTTCAGTTTGACGGGGCCGGCAAGCGCGGTGGCACGAATATCGCCATGGCCCATAGAGATTTCGCCATCGAGCTTGGCGAGTTGGAGATCAGTGCGAACTGACTTTAGGTGGAGGTGCTCCCCGATGTGAGAAAGTTGCACGTTGCCGTTGTATCCGGCATCGAACTCCAGGGTGCCGGTGACGTCAGAAACGCTTCCGTCTTCCACTTCGCCATCCACCTGAACGTTGCCGGTGACAGTCTTTACGTTGACCGAGCCGTGGCGCAAGTGCAGTGACGTGGCGCCTTTTACATTTTCAGCGCTTAGATTGCCGCGATCAGTACTCAGGTCCACATTGCCTTCACGCTGGGATACGCTCAGGTTGCCGCGCCGCGTAGCCATAGAGAGCGCAAGCTGCTTCGGCAACTGCAAGTCAAGATCAAAGCGCGCCTTTTCAAAATCACCGCTGGTCAAGTCGAGCAGCCAGACGTTGCCTTGCTGGATAAACTTGGGACGAGTCGAGTCATTCAACCGGTTCGCGTTTTCCTGCGAGTCAGTGCGCACGGACTTACGCACCACGGCGTGGACCTGATTGTCCTCACTGGGTGTAACAGTAATGTCGCCCTGGGCGGAAAGGATTTTTATTTCAGAGCCGCCGACCAGCGGCTGGGCAAAGTTGTCAGTGTAGTCATAGTGCTGGCCGAACATGTTGTCCCAATTGTCGTCTACGCCGATTTCATCGCCAATGCCGCGCCAGTTCCAGTCCGCGGTCCGTGTGACCCCCGTACCAAACAGGATTACAAAGACCAGGAGCATAATGCCGCCCGCGCCTAGACGCGGTGTTGGTTCGCCGTGCTGGCGCGCCCACACATATTCCAGAAGTTTGGCGACTCCCCAGAAAATCAGCAGCAATGGCCAGTAATGCACCAACCAGTTGCGAAATGACGCGAAGGAAATTACACCAGTGGTGCGCAGCAGGAAGAGCACACCGATGGTGATCAGGACGAGCGGACCAACAATGGAACGCGGTCGCGGACGATAGTAAGGAACTTGTGGCGGCGCACTCATGGTTTCACCTGTGAATCATCCTGGACAGAGGCGGATGGTGGATTGTCCGCACCGGAAGCCCATTGCGGGGATGGCGGAGGCGGAGGAGCAGTTGAGGTTGTTGTGGTTGCCAAGGGCTGTTGCGGGGACGATTGAACGGCCGCACCCTGCATCCAGCCGGGTTGAATATGTCCTTCCGTGGAACCGGTACGAGCAACTAAAAGCACGCAGCCAATCACCAGAAGCAACGCGGGTAAGCCCTGGTCAAACCGAATGATGTGGTAACTATCCATCAGAAAGAGCACGCCCAGCGTAATGAGGACCGCGGCGCCCATCAAGCCGTGAGCGCGGCAGCGCGTGCACTGGCAATTCCTGTTTCGGATGTAGGGCGTCATCGCGGACCTCCCACAGTGGGCTGCATGGTGCGCTTATAGGCAAGCCATAGCCCTACGCCGATCAAAAACAGCGGCCACAAGTGATGCAGGCGAAGTACGCCCAGATTCTGGAGAAGGAATAGAACCCCGAGACCAATCAGAACAATGGCGGCGATGGGAGCCTTGTCCTGTGGCGGCGGAGGCGGCGGCTCAACCTGAAGAGGCGGAGCCGTTTGCGTAGGTTGCGGCGACATCGGAGGGTATGCCGCAGCCGTGTTCACTATGGGCGGACCGCCGGTGGAATGGATATTCGTTTCCTGCAGGCCAAACATTCTGTCCAGACCGAGCGGATCTGGCGCGGGCAGGCCGTGACGCTTGGCTTCGGCGGTCTTATAGGCTTCAAAGACCATGTAAAAAATGAAGAAACCGAGCAGTATTCCAAAAAGGTCGGAAACATTGTCGGTAGCGATGATCAGCATGACAAAAATCACCACGTGAGCAAAGGCTTTTACGAACTGCCCGTTGTACATGGCCCCCACGCCGGGAATAAATCCAAGAAAGGCCGCGATCACCGGATTGGGCGTTCCTGGAGGAGTTGGTGGTGGCGGCACAATGGTCGCTCCAGGGACGGTTGCTCCGGGCGCTCCCTGCAATCTTGCGGCAATGCACGGTTCGCAATAGATGGCGCCCATGACGTCGCGTTTGCATTCTTCGCAAAGCGCTTTGCCGCACGTACGGCAGTACGCTACTGCCTGGTTCTGATTGTGTACGGCGCAGTTCATATCCGGGCTCCTTCATGCCAAGTAAAAGTTTGGGCGATTAAGCTACCATCGTGCTCCATGCTGTAATCGTCGTTCGGTTTCTCGCGTCCATCCGGCGCAGACTTCCTGTTTTGTTGCCGATTCTCCCCCGGATCCTCCACCGGCGCTGCGCTCTTCTTCAACTCGCGTACTTTCGCTTGCATCGTATACACGAACCGCAGGTTCTCGTAATAGCTTGCGACTTTCGCTTCAACGTGGGTATATCCCAGCACGGCGTTTTTGCGCAGCATGCCTGGGTGCTCAACCATATTTTTCACGTCAGCAATTTTTACTCCAGCCAGCGTGAGCGTGATGCTGAGTGAAAAGAATGCCATGGCGAATGACATGGCAAAGCGCGAATGCAGCAACCCGCCGACCTGCGGTTTCAAACTCCGCTGCAGACGATCCATCCAGCCCAGCTTCGCTTCTTCCGCGATTTGCTCTGCCGTAGCTTCTTTCCTGCTCGTCGCCGCCAGAATGTTATGGACAAGGTTCTTTGGCGGCTCAACCTCTGCCAGCCCCCGAACCATCACCATCCCTTCCAGCGCCTCAGCCAGCATCGGTCCACAGACCGCGCAGCTCCGGCCATGCTCGTCAAAGTCCGTCCGCGTGTCGGCGGCTACCGCGTTATCAAGCGCGTCAGCCAGCAGCGCTTCAAACTCGCTGCATGCCATCCCGTTTTTTGCTTCGTTATTCATTGCTTGCCTGCCTTTTATTACGAGAAAGTAATCGCGCAAGTTCCATTCTTCCTCTGTTTATTCGCGACTTCACCGTTCCCTCCGGCACCCGCAAAACCTGGGCAATCTCTTTGTAGTCCATGTCCTGTAAGTCCCTTAGAATCAATGCTTCCCGCAGGTCCGGACTGATCCTTGCCAGCGCCATCTGCACCATTTTCTGGGTCTCCTTGCTGGCCAGCCGATCATCCGGCGTCGGTCTCGGGTCCTCTAGCCGGTCGCCCAGAGAGAGCGAATCGTCCTCTTCCCGCAGCCCGGCGTCTATCGAATCCGTCACCCGGTCCTGCTTGCTCTTGCGGAAATGGTCCACCAGCAGGTTCCGCGTCAGGGTGGTCAGCCACGTGGTAAACGCCCCTTTTTCAACGTGATAGCTGCTCATCGACTTGTACACCCGGATAAAAACCTCCTGCGTCAGGTCCTGGGCGTCATCCGGGGAATTCGTAAACCGATAGCACAAGTTGTAGATCCGCCTGTTGTACAGGCGCACAATCTCCTCCCATGCCGCGGCATCGCCTGCCAGGCATCGGCGAACAAGTGCCCCTGTTTGTTGCTCTTCCAAGCAGTCTCCCCGTGGGAAAGATACGTACCAGCGCGGCTTTTGGTTCACTGGCCCTGTGTTTTAAAGCCTCGGTCGAACGCTTGTGCAGCCGGATTCAATAGTCGTTGTGAGTGTAAGTGAAAAGGTTTACAGGAAACCATGGTGACGCGCAAATGCACCTTTAAGACAAAGTGGAATCGGGAGACAAAATAAACGTAAGAGAATTTGGAGCGCAGGCACCCTCGCCTTTGGGCTACACATGATTGTCGTTCGATTTCGTATCCACACACGAGACAAGTGTCAGGGCCACGGCTTCAGCCGTGCCGTAAGAGCATGGAAGAAATCCATTCCTTGCGCCGCAGGCCCGGGGTCCCCGCCGCGCGCTTCGCGTGGTGGGGTGGAGGCCCGTCGCGCAGCGCCAGCGGAGCGCCACAAAATAAAACTTTAGAAACTTCTGCGCTGCTCCGCGTCTCGTTAATGCTTCCTCCATTCCTCCGCGTTTCAAAGGTTTTGCTTCTTAATTGGCAATCCCTTCCCGATCTGCGCCCATCTGCGTAATCTGCGGCGATAGGTTTTTGCTTTGCTATTCAGATCACCGATCTTCACCTGTTCACGTCCATCTGTATCATCACCCAGTAATCCGCTTTGGGCGGGGTCGGAAGGATGGCTTTTTCCAGAAGCGGACGAATGCATGCTGACGGAGCATCAGCGCCGGAAAAGAGCACATCGCGAACGGCGCCCTCTTTTGTAAGCTCCACCAGCAGCCCAATCGATGGTTGTGTGTAACCGGGGGTGGCCTTCACGCAATCAACGAACGGCTGGTGATATCTTCTATCCATCTCCGCGCCAAGAGCATAGCTGAAGAGTTGCCCTTCCGGCGTCTTCACGTTTTCCGTTGCTGCCGCCAGTGAGTTTTGGATGTGTGGGATCGCAGCCTGGTCTCTGGAGTCATAGAACGAGTCAAGGGTGTGCCAAACGGCTTTGTCCCAGTTGTCGCCAATCTCGTTAAATGCGATCGCGGCATAGTCAAAGTCCGCGGCCCTGAAGGCGATCAGGGCCATCTCGTTGATGTGTGAGATGGATGTGCCGTAGAGTTCCTGCAGCGCCGAATAACCAGCCTTGATCCGCGGCCAGGAGAGCCCGTTAAGCCCCTGCCCCTGTGCGTTGCCGCAGGCGCAGACCAGCGTGGTGGCGATCTCAAAGTAGATCAGGTCGCCTTTCTTGCCGCCGATGCCGTCAGCCACGGCAGCGGCAAAGCGTGCCGCGTCGCCTTCTTCTCCGCCCAGGGCAGACGCATCTTAATTGATATATGCAGTGGGAGGGTAAGAGGATGAGATGGGGACATGGAGAGTCCCCTGAAGTACTTTGCTGATGTTCGGGACCCGCGGGTGGATCGGACGCGGGAGCATTTACTGGAAGAGATCTTGCTGCTCACCATCGCAGCGGTATTGAGCGGGGCGAGCGGGTGGAACGAGATCGAAGATTATGGCCGAACCAAGATCGAATGGTTCAAGAGTTTTTTAAGGCTGCCGGGAGGCATTCCCTCGCATGACACCTTCAACCGGGTCTTTGCAGCGTTAGATCCGGAGGAGTTGGAGAAAGGGTTTGTGGCGTGGGTGGCTTCGATCACCCAGTTAACCGCTGGCGAGGTGGTCAGCATTGACGGCAAGGCGCTACGAGGAACGCGGGGGAAGAAGGCCATTGTGCATATGGTTTCGGCGTGGGCCAACAGCAACAACTTAGTCTTAGCCCAGCGGCGCGTGGATGAGAAATCCAATGAAATCACGGCTATTCCCAAGCTATTGCAAGCTCTGGAGTTGAGCGGAACCGTAGTGACCATTGATGCGATGGGCTGCCAGCGCTCCATCGCTGGGCAAATCGTGGAGCGGAAAGCCGACTACATTTTGGCGGTTAAGGAAAACCAGGGCCACCTGCTGGAGGAGGTTCGAGATTCCTTCCGCATGCTGACCGCTGATGCAGTAGCCGAACAAATGGATTGTGGTCATGGGCGCGTCGAACGACGTACTTGCTCGGTGATCGGCGATCTAACCTTGCTGGAGAACCCTTTCCAGTGGGCGTCTTTAAAGGGTTTGGTGCGTATCCAAGCTGAGCGCTTCCATAAAGCCACCGGCAAGACTGAAAATGAGACTCGCTACTACATCACCAGTCTCTCACCGGACGCCACCAAGCTGAATCAAGCCATTCGGCAGCACTGGGGCATCGAAAACAAGCTCCACTGGATACTCGACGTCGCCTTCGGCGAAGACCTGAGCCGCAAGCGTGCCGGTCATGCCGCTCAGAACTTTTCCCTCATCAACCGGCTCGCTCTCAATCTGCTCAAACAGGATAAAACTTCCAAACTCGGGATTCACGGCAAACGTCTTAAAGCTGGGTGGGACAACAACTATCTGTTAAAGGTCTTGGCCAATTAAGATGCGTTTGCCCTGCGCCCAGCCGTTTTTCGATTGTAAATTTTGTCTTATTCGTTTAATATTCGCTATCGTACAAAAAGCGATGTATCCTTTGCGGGCAAAGAGCGATGGATGGCGGAAAAAGCGATGGCAAAAGAGGACGGCGGCAAAGAACAGGGCGTTAAAGAGAAGATCGTGGCGGCGATTCGGCGGGCGGCGGCGGAGCTGGGCAGAGCGCCGTCGCGCGGGGAGCTGCGGCGGATAACGGGAGTGAGCCACTATCGCGTGCTGGCGGAGTTTCCGACGCTGCGGGAGGCGGTGCGGGCGGCAGGGCTGGAACCGAATCCGAAGGGCGAGAAGATCAGCATGGAAGATCTCCTGGCGGACTGGAAAAGGGTGAAGGAGAAGCTGGGAAGAAGGCCGTCGCGGGCGGAGTATGTAAGGGAGGGAAGGTATAGCGCGGGGGCGTTCGTGGGGCGGTTTGGTAGCTGGGGGAACATTTCTACCACTGAGGACACAGAGAACACAGAGAACACAGAGAACCACAGAGGAGTAAAAGCGCCGGAAAGAGCCAACCACAAAGGACACGAAGAAACACAAAGGAAAAACAACGGCGCGGGGAAACGGACTGACGAGCATGGCGAATCTGTGCTGCACGACTTTGATCGCGTGCCGCTGGCGGCGGTGCCGACGCCGCTGGTGGGAATGCGCCGGGTGACGGAAGAGGTGGCGCAGATGGTGGTGAATACGTTGCTCAGCCCAGCAAACGCAAGAGCGGCGTTTGCCGGGGGCCCGGGCTTCTCAAATGGCAATTGGCAACTGGCAATTGGCCAAAAGCAAAACCGGGAATTTAACCACAAAGGACACGAAGGAACGCAAAGGGAGAACGGGACCGCACTGGAGCCGCGCGGCATTCGTAAAGACAGGCCGGTGATGGGGGAGCCGTTTGACCGGTCGCCGATGACGAATGCGCCGGTGAACGAACTGGGCGTGATGGTGCTGTTTGGAATGGTGGCGGCGGGGCTGGGCTTGCAGGTGGAGTCGGTGCAGGGGAAGTTTCCGGATTGCCTGGCCAAGCGTCAGGTGGCTCCGGGGAAGTGGCAGCATTTGCGGATTGAGTTTGAATACGAAAGCAAGAATTTCAAGCTGCATGGCCACGATCCGAAGGGGTGCGACATGATTGTGTGCTGGCGGCACAACTGGAAGGATTGTCCGGCGGAGATAGAGGTGGTGGAGCTGAGCCAGCTCTTAGGGATCCGGTGATCGGTAGATCGGGTGATCGCGCGTGATCGGGAAAGCAAAACCTTTCTTGGGCCGCGAAATGAACGTGAAGAGCGCGAATCAAAAAAGATCAGAGTGGGAATTAACCACAAGGTCGAAAAACCGATTTTCATGCGCTTGCGCGGGCCAGAGGCCCTGGATGGCCAAGGACAGGAGGGAGCACGAGACAAACCGATTCCACAAAGCGTGTCCAAATTCGTGCCTTTCCCGGACCCAGCAAATCCGGCAATTTCCGAAAACCGAAAATCGGCAGGTCGCCTGCTGTGCATCGGCAAGTGAAGACAGATTTGATAAGTAGATTTTAATGTGCCTATTCTGCACAGTTCACCATCAACGGAACGTTTGTAGCGAGCGACGGCTCAAACCAATCGTTCACGGTGATTGGGGACGCGGCCAACCAAACGGTAACGATAACCACTTCCACCGGATTCACCGCGTCTGGAGCGGTAACTGGAGGAAATGTAAAAATTAAGAACTAAATCAACCAGGCTGCCCCCGCCGCATGCGGCGGGTGGCGACCAGTTGAGAAGAAAAAGAACAAGGAGAAAAGAGATGGATGCAAAAGCCCACGGCCCGCTGGAGCAGACCCTGAAATATTCGGGATTGGCGCTGCCGTTGATCGCGATTGCCGTGTGGCTGGCCGGGCCACATCATCTGATGACGGGACCGTCCGGCGCCGCGAGCGGATTTGGCAAACGGCTTCTGATTGTGCATGCATTGCTGGCAAGCACCATTTTCCTGCAGGGCTGCAGATTTCAATGGTTTTTGCAGCAAAGACTTGCTGGGTGGCTGCTGCTGGGGGCAGGCTCCATCTATGGCGCCGCGATTCTTGTATTTGTTTTAGGAACGTAGTTGAGCAGGATGTTTGGGAGCAATTAGCAACTGGCAATTAGCCAAGACAAACCTGTTCACTGCGGAGGCGCGGAGACGCGGAGAAAAACCCGGGGATTAACCGCAACGGACGCTAAGGGCGCGAAGGCCGAGAAAAACCTTAGAAACACAGAGGAACGGAGGAAGCGGAGTCAGGAAAAAATTACCGCAGATTGGCGCGGATGAGCGCGGATTATTTGGATGTGGAGCACAGCCGCCCCCGGCTGCGCTATTTATTGGGCTTGGGATTCTGTTTCAGGGCGAACTCAAGCAGCCAGTGGATGGTCTCGGTGCGGGATTCAAACCGATGGGTGAAGCGGAAGTCGTCAAGCTTTTCCAACAGCTCCTTTTTCAGGCGCAAGTGAATAAGCGACGGGAGCTTTTTCCGAGGCATCGGCAAGAATATACAGGAGATGCCTGATATACTTGCCATTTGCGCATCTTGTATATATAGTATACATAAGATACAATCTGTCGCAAATGGCCGCTCCCAACCACGTCGCGCTGTACGAACGCTTGTTTCTGCTGAACCGGTGCCTGGAGCAAGTCGGCGAGATCATTGAGCAGTTTCTGCAGGAAGGCGTGGTGCATGAGGCGTATGCCGGCGACCGCCAGCGGAGCGTCGAGGAGCTGCGCGCCGACCTCAGCCACGTCCTTACGGGAATGCTGCACCAGAGAGAGTTGGAGGCGTGTGTAAGCTCGACGCGAAAACAGATTAAGCAGGAGGAAAGGTAATTCGTGGTGGCGGC
>DAHUXR010000134.1 GCA_027307045.1 Acidobacteriaceae bacterium | reverse complement strand
TGCCACGGTGGTGACGTTTGTTTTCGCGCTGCGCTGGCAATACGCCATCCGCGAACGGCAGTTGGAGATGGTGCGCCGGATGGAAATGATTCTGCAAATGAATGACCGCATCCGCAATGCGCTGCAGGCAATTGAATGCCTGACGTACGTGGCCCAGGCGGAGGCCACGGACTCCGTCCGCCAGGCAGTGGACGTGATTGATAGCGTGCTGCGCGAGGTGTTGGCCGACTCAGGACAGCCCCATGAGGCCCCGCAACCCAAACCGGCTGACGATGCCAGGGAAAACACGCGGTCAAAATCGGCTTAGCCGCAGAACCTTCTCGCCGCAGATTTATGCGGAGCAAAACCTTTAACCACAGCGCGGCGGAGCCGCAACCAAAAAAGAAACATCTACCGCGGAGGCGCGGAGACACGGAGACACGGAGACACGGAGAAACCCAAAAGCAAGAGTCAACAGTCAAAGTCAAAACCTCAACACGGAGGACACAGAGAAACTTCGACGAACCGGAGAGCCGAAGATACCGAACAAAATTCTTCGCGGCATGGCACGAATTTGATTGTTAGCAATACAAAGGACACGAAGGAACACGGAGGAAAAAAGAAGGACTGGAGAAGCAGGCGTGCTATTCCAGTCCTTCATGAAGTGTTACTTGATTTAGGAGAAATTATTGGGTCATCGTTTTTACTGCTGATCTTTACCTCCTTTCGTTCTGACGTAAGGTGCTTCGCGCGGAAACGGAGGTGAAGGCGACCTCCGTTCCGCACGCAGCCAGCGCCCCAGAGGAGGGAAAAGCGAGTGAGCTTGTGCAGGGCTTACTCTGCGCCGGCCATTTCGTACAAAAAGCTTGCCCGGGACTGCATGAAAGAATCCGAAGGCCCCGCTGGGGGGAAGGTCCTTGAGGGCCCACGGATCTTTTATCTGCTATCTGCATCTGCACTGCGCCATGCATTGAGTACATGCGTTGCGGCATGCACTGCGCGGCTGCGCTACGACAACTGCTATCAGTTGCAGCCCGGGCTAGGGCCACCATCCAAGCCTGCGCAGAACTTGGGCAACGGAGAGCCGCCGCCTGCGCCGACCGCTGGAATGGTGATGGTTTGCTCGTTCAGCGCTCCATCGGACATGACCATGCCGTTGGGAACGATTAATGAAGGATGGTCGAAAGGCGCGCTCTGCGAGCGAACGCGTTCGTCAGTAAGCGACTTGAGGAAGGCGACGACCGCGGCTTTGTCGTCCGCGCTAAAGCCGGCGCGCTGCAGGTTGGGATCAACGTCCACGGAGGGGAAATCGCCGCCGCGGCTGTAGAAGTCCACAACCTGGTCAAGAGTGGCCTGGCCGCCGTTGAGGAAGTACGGGGCGGTGAGCTCAATGTTACGCAGGCTGGGAGTTTTTACCGCTCCGCGCACCGCGATTGGCGCACCGGCGGGAACTTGCGTTCCGGCAAGCTGTCCCATGGAAGCAAGCTGCGCCGCGGAGAGTGAAGCGAGACCTGAAGGATCGGAGGCAGCGATACCCATGTCGTCATCAGTGGGACGGACGCCGATGTTATGGAAGCCGACATCGTGCCAGCGTCCGCCGGGCAAACGCTCGACGACACCGCGTGAAGCGATGCTGGAAACAGTTGCGTCAGTGAATTCGCCGCCGTTGTGGCAGTTGGTGCATCCGCCTTTGCCCTGGAAGCGATCGAGACCGCGCTGCTCTAATGCGCTCAGCGCGCCGCGATTCCCTTCCATGAACTGGTCAAAGCGCGAACTGTCTGAAACGAGCGTGGACTCATACAGCTGTATGGCCACGCCCCAGAACATTGAGAAGTTGTATTCCATTTGCGAATACTCGTCAGTGTTCAAGGGCCGGCCCAGATGGAGGAAGTTGCTGTTGCTATCAACGATTACGTCTGAGCTCCACCACTTGGGCTGGAACGCAGCCTGGATCATGGAGACATAATCAGTGTTGAGGCCGGTAAAAGGATCGGCGCTCAGACCGCCGAGAACACTGTCATTGGGCGAGACTTGCTGCAAGACCAGCGGCGTGAGCGAAAGCATCTTCTTGCCCATCTTTACGAAAGGACGGCCAGTAGCGGACATCTCAACATCGCTGCCCGGAGGCCCAACGGCCTGCGAAGCCAGCGCTGAATTTGACAGGCGCAGCGTGACTTCATGAACAATGTCCAAACTGGAAGCGTCGGTTTGCAGCAGAGATGCATTGGGATCGCCAGTGCCGAAGGGATTGACGCCGTTGAAAGTGTTCTGCGCACGGCCGTCCCAGAAGTTGCGATAGTTGAAGACCGCGTTGATTACCGGCGGAGCATTGCGCGGCGTGGACCGGCGAACGTTGAGCGGAGCGCCGGACGGATCAGTGATGGACCAAACGGGATCGGCGACAGATGTTTCGTCTTCAGGACCGAGACCGAGGACAACGTCATTGAAATTGTTCCGCAGAACGCCTTGCGATCCGACGATGTTGTTGTTGTCAGAAAGCACAGCGGAGTTCGAGCGATTGATGTCAGCCAACTGGTGCAGCGGAAAATCGCTGACGCTGAGCTGGTGGTTCGGGCCAAATCCGGGATGGAAAATGGTGGAGTCGGCAGACGGATTGCCGTTGCTGTCCACGCGACGCAGGCCAGGATCAGCCTGGTTCATGGTGCGGCTGTCTGCACCGGCATTGAAGTGGCAGGTGGCGCAAGCGGTAAAACCGTCGCTGCCAAACTGCATTTCCCAGAAGAATGCCTTGCCCAGCGCGATTGCAGCAGCTTTATCGCGGACAAGGTCATTCAACTCAGAGGCCGTTGGTCCCGGCACGGGCACGGTCTTGAGCGAACTGAGTTTCCGATTGCCGCCACGGCCTGAGGCCTGATTGGCGGTTTGATTCGTGTTTTGTGTTCCGCCCTGATTGCCAGTTTGATTTTTAGCGCCACCGGAATTGCCGCCCTTTGACGAGGTACTAACAGTGTTTCCATTGCGACCACTATTTCCGCCGCCGCTGTTGCCGCCTCCACCACTATTGGAGCCGCCGCTATTTCCGCCGCCACCGCCGGAGCCGCCAGACCCGGATCCGCCGCTGGAAAAGGCCATGGCGCATGCGAAGGTCAGCACCAGGCCGGTTAATTTTTTGCTCATCCTCATATGTAACTTCCTCCTGAATTTTCAAAACGCCAGGCGAGAAAACCTGCTAATCGCTTTCTTGCTTGGCTCCGATTCATCGCGCAGCCATGGGCAATGAACTCGTCAGGGTTAAAGCATTCGATTGGCCAAGATTTCGGACGTCGGATGAGACGGGAGTTGCTAGCGATAGTTTAGATATCTGGTTTGTTTGCTGTGGCTTGGAAGGATCGGCGAAATGGCTGGCTGGGAAGCTACGAGGACGATCCTGCGGCGAATGGAAACCGGCTTCCAGAAGGCGAGTGGAACTTGATTTCCAGTGGGCGATATCGCGAGAGGTTTTGCGGTCGAAAACAAAAACTGGCCGGGACCCAGTGTGGCGTCTCCGGCCAGTTTGCCTACAGCGCGCGGCCATCGTTGTAGATTACAAAATGCCGTCCCTGGTATAGCAGTTGAAGTAGTTAGCGGTTGAAAAATGAAGTTGGGTAATCATTCCGGGAGACTACCCAACCTCCAGTTCCTGCAAGTGAATGCAAAGCAATCTTTCAGAGCCTGTCCGTCGCGCAGGAAGAGTGCCATGACCTTGCAGGAAACTTAAAACTGTGGAGAAGGCTGCCAACGATCCACGCATTGGCAGCCCGCTGGGTTTATCTGGGCCTGATCGTTACGGTGAACGAGTTGTTGGAAATATTCGTGTCGGTGCCGCCGAAGGTGGCTGAACCGGTGGTTGAGAATACTCCGGCTTGCAGTGGCACAAAGTTCACTGTCACCAGCAGAGTCTGGCCTCCGGGCAGGCTGGCCAGATTGCAGGTGAGAGTTCCGCCGAATGAACCTTGCGTTACTCCCCCGCAGGTGCCCTGGCTCCCTGCAGCTGAGTCAAACTGGAAGCTGGCAGGCAGAGGCAGCGTGAAGACCACATTTTGCGCGGTCGCGTTGCCAGTGTTGTTCTTGATCTGCCAGGTGAAGGTGTCACCTGTTCCCTGGTTCGGACCGCCGTTGCGGGCAGAGCCAACAACTTGTATATCGGCACTTGCTCCGCCGCCGGTTCCGCCGCCGATTACTACAGGCGTCGTGACGTTGGTGGTAGAACTGGCCTGGTTATTTCCCACGGCGATGTCAGGGAGAAGATTGCCAAGAGCATCTTTTAACTGGACCGCTGCAGTGTTTGTTATCGCCGTGTTGCCCGCAACAACAGTTACGGTGACATTGGCATGAGCACCGGCCAGCAACGCGCCAAGCGTACAGCTGAAGCTGGTTCCCGTATGCGTGCATACGCCTTGCGATGTTGTAGAAGCCTGGAAAGCTCCCGGCAGCGAGTCGCTCAGCGTGACAAGCGCAGCATCGCCAGGACCGTTGTTGGTGATCGTCATGGAGAAAGTCACAAACGCGCCTGCATTGACGCTTCCTGGTGAAGACATTGTGATGGCAATGTCAGCTCCCTGTGGCGAAATCGGCGTAACGGCATTGGATGGCAACGATGGTGAGCTGCTTCCAGTCGCGTTCGTGGCCCGAACAGTGAACGAGTACGTTGTGCCGTTCGTCAAGCCGGTGAAATTGATACCGGTTTGAGTTGCAGGCACTGTCACCGCAAGCGCGCTGGGGTTCGCGGTCACCGTATAGCTGGTAATCGCAGAGCCACCGTTGTTGGCCGGAGCAGTCCATGCGATGGTTGCTGACGCATTGCCAACCGACGCAACCACGCCTGTAGGAGCGCCCGGAACGGTCAGCACTTGCGGAGTTACCACAGCGCTGGCAATGGAGAACGGGCTGCAGCCGCTGGCATTGCAGGCTTGCACGGCGAATTCAACGCTCACGCCGTTGACCAACCCCGTGATAGTGGCCGAACTGGGTAACACGCCATTCGACGCTGGATTCACGGTGACATCCGCAATGCCGGAGCCAGCACCGTTCGCGAGCAAAGTGCGCACCACGAAATCAGTGATCGCCTGGCCATTTGGCGTTGGCACCCAGTTCACGGTTGCCGCATTCGCGGTTGAAATTGCAGTAACGCTCACAGGTGCTGCCGGCGGACCTGCTGCTGGAGGTTGCGGGACGACTTTGTAAATCGCCGCGCCACCGTTGATCGCGCCCTGCGTGCAATCAACGCCCACATACAACGTCTCATTAGCAAGTTCGCTAGTGTCGATCGTAGCGCCGCTAAGGAAGCAGAAATTTCCTCCAAACTGCGGCGTGATGGCAATGTTCGCTACATCCGTGACGTTGATGACTCGAGCCACGCCACTCAGCGTCATCGCATAAAGCGTGTTGCCGGGGAAAGTAGTGTTCGGGCCGTTATAGGTGTAGTCGCTGATAATGCCTGCCTGTGGTCCGGGAACAAACGCACCCAGGATTTCTGTGCCTGCGCCCTGAACCGGTCCGCAACGCACCATGCCATTGGCCGGAGTCAAGCACTGGTCAGCATTATCTTTGAACCACGGACTGATGTTGTCCGCGCCAAAGAGCGTATGTCCAATCCATGCCAGTCCAAAAGTGTGACCCGCCGCGCCGCCTGCGCCAAGCCTTGCATCGGAAGCAAAGATTGGCACGTCAATACTGGCGCAATCAGCGGGATTAGAAGGATCGAATGTAGCGGGATGAGGAATGCGCGCAATGGTTCCGTTGCGCATCCAGCCAACATACAGATTGCCATCCGGTCCCAGCGCGACTGACGACATGGTAAAGGGAGTCGCACCGTTGCGCGGGTCCGTCACTACCGGACAGCCGCCCGCAGCATTTCGCGCAGTCTGGTTGCCCATCAGCGACTGAATGTGGATGGGATCGATCGAGCCATGTCCATTGTCGCCGCCAGGAATGTAATGCATGCGGATAACGCCGTTCGCTGTGCGCGGAATATCCGCGGCGTAGATGGTGTTTGTCGTTGCATCGAACGTCGCCTGCATCGGAGCGAATGCGCCTGCCTGAATCGCTCCCACGCAAGTGGTGATGATGTTGTTAAAGCGGCCGATGCCAGGCGAGGGTTGTGCCAGATTCGGATCATCGATTTCCGGATCAATGCGGCAGAACCCGTTGCTGGCGTCGCCGTACCACAGGTGACGTTCCGGCTTGCCGGTAAACTTGCTGATAGCTGTGCCCGGCAGGATCAGACCTGAAGCGGGAAAAGTCAACGAGGACAAACCAGCAGTGGCAAAGCCCTCGGTCCCGGCCCATAGTGTTGTCGTGGTCGG
Source organism: Acidobacteriaceae bacterium (assembly GCA_027307045.1). Lineage (GTDB taxonomy): Bacteria > Acidobacteriota > Terriglobia > Terriglobales > Acidobacteriaceae > Angelobacter. Next base: position 6,454 of record DAHUXR010000134.1, on the reverse strand, counting down.
TACGTTGAGCACGGTCACGTTTTGCGCATTTGCTGAGACAGCAAATGCAAATAAGACAGCCAGGCACCAGAGCGCAAGCTGCATAGAAACTGGCAGATCGCGAACTGCCAGCGGACGAAATGTTGTTGTCGACATACTTCTCATCGCAAAGTTTTCCTTCTGTCTGGTTGCCTTTTAGCGGCTGGCCAGACTTGGTGATTCCCCGGAAGGGCGGCAGAGTCTTCCATCGACGCTGCTTCGCCAACACCATGGGAGCTGTTTTCGGAAAAAGCATGCTCACGCAAGCGCTGGGCGCTTACACGGCAGTCCATTGCTCCCCGAAGAGCGATGGACAGCCAGGTAGTTGCATCTGTGCTGCCATGCTGAACTAAGAGCGCACAGCGCCGGCTGTCGTTGCCGGAGAAGAGGACTTGCCGCTTGCTTATCTGGTAGTTACAGTCGGTAAGGATGAGTTGATTTATCTTGCTCGATCAGTTGAAGGAGATTGATTTTTGTGTCGATTGGAATTTGTTTTCCACGAGGCGGATGGAACTTGATTTCCAGAAATGAATTGGGACGGTAAACGACAAGGCAAGAGCGCGCTCATCATTGACTCGATGAGCGTTGCGTCTTTAGCCTTGCGCATTGCGCAGTCCGGGCCCGGTCACTCCCGGAGGAAGCACGCGATACTGCTTCATCTTATATAGCAATGCCTTATAGCTGATCTTAAGTTGTTTTGCGGCCAGCTTGCAGTTCCACTTGGTGGCGATGAGTACGCGCTCAATAATCTTAGGCTCGGCTCGCTCCTTCAAATCCTGCACCATCGACTTGAGTCCTCCGGCGCCAATCAAACAGTCTTCATCGGTGAGTTCCACGTCAATCGCTGAAGAATTCTGTTGCTCCTCAAGCTCCGCGATGGCGGCCGCCTCGTCCTGAAGCACCATGTAGCGCTTGATAAAATTGCCCAATTCTCGCAAATTCCCAGGCCAACGATAGCGGAGGCATGCCCGGATCAGGTTGGGCGAGCACTCTGCCGGAGAGCAATCGTACTTCTCTGAAAATTGCCGCATGAAATGCTTTGCCAGGATTGGGATTTCTTCGCTGCGCTCCCGCAACGGCGGAACATTGATGGTGAATGCGTTCAACCGGTAATACAGATCTTCCCGGAACGCTTTTGTCACCATAGCCTCTTTCACATTGATGTTGGTTGCGGCCAGCACGCGGAAATCAGAGGTCACGCTCGACCGGCCCCCCAACCGCGAAAATCGGCCGTCTTGCAGCACGTGCAGCAGTTTGGCTTGCACCGTGGGACTCATTTCTCCAATCTCATCCAGAAAAACAGTGCCCTTGTCGCAAAGTTCCAGCGTGCCCGGCTTGGAACGGTTTGCGCCGGTGAATGCGCCAGGTTCATAGCCGAAAAGTTCGCTCTCCAGCAAGTCCGCCGGCAGCGCCGCACAGTTCACCTTTACCATGGTCTTGCCGGAACGGCGAGACAGCTTGTGAATCAAGCGGGCCAATACTTCTTTACCCACCCCGCTCTCGCCAAGCAATAGCACAGGAATATCCACCTTGGCCACCTGCCCAACCTGGGCGCGAATTTTGCGCATGATGGGACTTACGGCCAGGAATGCAATATCGTGTTCCACGTGTTCAAAATGTTCGCAGGCTCGGTCTCGGACATCAGCATCGTCGGGTTCCTGTGGCGATCCCGACAGTAGCCGCTCTATTTCTCCGGGAAGATCCTGCTCTTCGCGCGGCCCGATGATGTAATCCATGGCCCCCAACCGCATTGCCCGCACCACGATACCGACGTCGCTAAGCTGGGAAATTACGACGATCTTCTGGTCAGGGTTAACGCTCCGGTAGTTTTCAATCGTTTCAAGATCCTCAAGGTTGTGCGCATCCAGATGCAGCAGAATCAGGTCGGGCGGCAACCCGGCTTCAATCCATTGCATGGCGTCTTTGCTTGAGGCGGTCTTTATCTGGTAACGCGCGCTCTCCAGTAGCCGGATAATTGCATCGTCGTGATTGACAAGAAGGATCCGTGCTTTGCCGGAAGGGGACGAAGAACGCTTCATAAATTTGCTCACCTCGCGATTGATCAATGGTTGAGACCTGGAATTTATTTACCCACTCCACTAAATACTCATATGACCGCGCCCAAATGAGGTTTTGCCTATCAAAGTGCCTCGGCGCTTTCACGGAATTTGGGGTAAACAAGAAGTCCCACAGCCAATGTGGCTGCTACCTGTAATTCGTCAAGAACTGCATCAATGACCAGGTTGCGCGAGATGTGCCCAGACTGGGCCAAACAAACCGGTGATCATTACTTAGAACAAGGGGCGTTTTATCAACTTTTTTGTTGCCCCGGGTTCAGCACAGATTCTTTCTTGTTACGGGTCGCTTGTACTTTAAAGCGCTTGATGCTTGTATGTAAATTGTTTTCCTCTGTGCCGCTGAGCTCATTCCGGCGATAACCGCCTATCCTTAACAAAATGCACACGTTGCCAAAGATGCGTTACAGTGCAGGAATCCCGGCTCGTGACTGATATGGTTAAATTTTCTAACAATAAGAATCCAAAACAAGACTCTCGGAGGCGCTGGCACTACTGACTTGTTCCAGCAGCGGGAGCGACAGGCAGGCCAAGAGAAAAAACGGAGCCGTTGCCCAACTGGCTGCTTACCACGATGCGCCCGCCATGGGCCTCCACGATGGCCTTCACGATCGCCAATCCCATTCCTGTCCCTCACATGATCGTGATTTACTGCACTTGTCCAAATCAGGCAAGCAGTTCGCGGGCGCTCCAACTGCTGCGCGGTTATGGCCTTGCGCAACTGAGGATGCTTGCTGGAGGCTTGCAGGCTTGGCGCGCGAGTGGCTTTGAAATACAACGATTTGAGTTCGACTCTTCCGTGGTCTTCACCGTACCTCACGAGCTGAATGTCTTGGCTTTGGAGAACCCGCACCTGTTTTACGATCTATTGTTCACTGCCAGCACACAAACGTTGCTGGAAATCGCATCCGATCCGAAGCACCTCGGAGCCGAGATCGGTGTCATCGCCATCCTGCACACCTGAGAAGAAGATCACGCCACGCATGTGAGTACCTCGCCAGGAAGGTATTGTAGAACTGGTATTCTAGAACTAAGCCTAGAACGTAGTCACCTGCTTATTCTTGCCTGCTCCATTTCAGAAATTATGGCTGCGGCGGCTTTCGCCGGGTCCGCGGCATGCGTAATCGGCCGGCCGACAACGATGTGGCTTACCCCATTGCTGATTGCCTGCGCGGGAGTCGCAGTCCGCTGCTGGTCATTGGAGTCTGCCCCTGCTGGCCGAATGCCGGGCGTGACAATGGCAAAGCCTTCCCCCATGGCTTTTCTTGCCATTAGAGCTTCGCGCGGCGAAGTAACAATTCCCTGGCAACCGGCGTTCTGCGCCAAAGAAGCCATGCGCAGAACCTGATCGGACACGCGCCCTGAGACCCCGATTTCCTGCATGTCCTCATCGTTTAGGCTGGTCAGAACAGTGACTGCCAGAAGGTTGAGACGTCCGGCAGCCGCTTCTGTAGCGGCGCGCAACATGGCAGAGCCACCGCTGGCGTGGATCGTAAGCATATCGACGCGAAGCTCCGCAGCCGACTTCACCGCCAAAGCAACAGTGGTAGGAATGTCATGAAGTTTCAGATCGAGAAATACACGTCGGCCTGAGCTGACCAGATCACGGACGACGCCTGGACCTTCGACGGTAAAAAGTTGGAGTCCAACTTTATATATGCCAGCGGCATCGCCAATGCGGGCCACAAGTTTTTGTGCCTCGCTGGCGCTTGAAACGTCCAGGGCCACAATGAGGCGTTCCCGCATCCCGGAGGATGCGGGCAGACCTGTGATGACAGGAGAATGAATAGCCATGCTCCCTAGTATATTTATTTTTCGCTTATTGTGCGCTAATATCCGCGATTCATAGCCACATTTTCCGGCTGAATCAGGTCGATACGGATACGCTCCACGCCATCACGGAAGTTGAGCATCCGGGCAGCGCTGTAACTCAGGTCCATAATGCGGTTTCCAACGTACGGTCCCCGATCATTGACCCGAACAATGATCCACTTGCCATTTTTCAGGTTGGTCACCTTAACGAAAGTCCCCAGGGGGAGCTTCCGGTGTGCGGCTGTGAATTCGAACATATCGAAATCTTCACCGCTGGCCGTGGTCTTGCCGTGAAACTGTTTGCCGTACCAGGATGCCGTTCCGACCTGGTAGGGTTTGGGTTCAGCCTTTGAACTCTTCTGTGTTTGGTTCTGGGCTGACCTGCGTGCCATGGGGATGGCGCTATTTTTTACCTGGGGTTGTTGGTGGTTTGGAACTGGTGCCGCCCCCATGTTGGCAGCCATACAGAAAGCCGCCGCCAGAATGGACAGTACTCTGTTCATGCAAACTCCTTGACATACAGAATCTGGGTTCCCCTGTGTACATATCCCGCTAATTCTATGAAATCATAAGGTTCAGTGGCAACCGCCTTATGTTCTCCTGAATCTCTTAGCGTGTCTTTTTTACAACAAACAGGGGAAACCGGTAAACTCCTAAGGTTAGGCCAGTTACCTTAATCATTGGCCTAAAGTAAGATGCCTGTGGCCCAAAAGCCGTTGTTTAGACACGACCTTTGATTTTTCTTGTAAGACATTGATTTTAAAATGCTTGATGAAAATAAATTTCTTTTTTTGCAAAAAGGGAAAAAGATCACTTTCAGGGTGTGACGAGCCCCTTTTTCTGTCGGCGGTGAGCTTTTTGCTGCCGGCTCTTCTTTATACTGGCGGCATGTCAACCGACCGCGAAGTGGAGATCAAGTTCAGAATCGACGATATTGACGCCCTCACCGTCAGCCTACAAACTGCTGGATTCCGCCTGATCACGCCCCGCACCCATGAGATGAACACCCTCCTTGATCTACCCGGAGGCAAGCTCCGCCGTCGGGAAGCGCTGCTCCGGATTCGCGAGTATGGCCCGCGCTGGACGCTGACTTATAAGGATCGCAGTGGGAAGCAATCCGGCCGGCATAAGTCCCGCCGGGAGATTGAAACCCAGGTGGAAAACGGCGATGCCATGGGCCGGATCATTGAAGCCGTAGGCTTCAGCCCCAGCTTCCGTTATGAAAAGTTCCGCAGTGAATGGGCCGACTCCAACGGCCACGTTGTGATCGATGAAACGCCAATCGGGAACTTTGGCGAAATTGAAGGCCAGGCCAAATGGATAGACGCCACAGCCAAGCGCCTGAACATTCCCGTCAAAAGCTACCTGAAAGAGTCTTACGCGGAGCTGTTTGCGGACTGGAAGCGCAAGACCCGGAGCAAAGCGAAGGAAATGACTTTTAAAGCAATCAAAGGGTAGAGTTCCGCACGCCGATGCATCTCGTCCCGCAGGGTTAATCTCAGCCACAGTCCGTAGTTTTCTGAGCTACAATTCTCTCCGTCCTGTTCTTCCCTTCCCAGGAGTCCGCGAATGTATGACTACATCATCATTGGCGCCGGGTCTGCCGGATGCGTGCTGGCCAATCGACTAAGCGAAGATCCCACGGTAAAAGTGCTGCTGCTGGAAGCGGGCTGCCGTGATACCCAGAAAGAAATTCACATTCCGCTCGCCTTTTCCAAGCTCTTCAAAGGTCCATGTGACTGGACTTACTTCACTGAACCTGAGGCGGCGTTGGGCAATCGCAGCCTGTACTGGCCGCGCGGCAAGGTGCTCGGCGGCAGCAGCTCCATCAACGCCATGATCTATATTCGCGGCAACCACGCTGATTATGACCAGTGGCGCGACCTGGGCAATCCCGGCTGGGGCTATGCGGACGTGCTGCCCTACTTCAAGAAGTCTGAAAAACAGGAGCGTGGCGCATCGGAATATCACGGCGCGTCAGGTTCGCTCTGTGTGAGCGATCTGCGGACGGTCAATCCACTGTCGGAAGCCTTTGTTGCAGCCGGCGAAGAAGCGGGCTTTCCTCGTAATCCTGATTTCAACGGCGCGCAGCAAGATGGGGTTGGGTTCTATCAGGTAACGCAGAGCAAAGGCCAGCGCCACAGCTCAGCGGCGGCTTTCCTGCATCCCATCGCGTCCCGCAAGAACCTGACGGTAAAAACCGAGACGCATGTCTTCGGGATCTATTTTGAAGGCAAGCGGGCGGCCATCGTCAGCTTCCAGCAGGGCAACAACAGCATGCAGGAGCGGGCTGAGCGCGAGATCATCCTGTGTGCCGGCGCCATTGGATCGCCACAACTGCTTATGCTCTCCGGCGTCGGCCCGGCTGAGCATCTGAGCCATTTCAATGTTCCTGTCACGTGCGATCTGCCGGGAGTTGGCAAAAATCTGCACGACCATCCGGCTTGCGCCACAGTCTATGAATGCACCAAGCCCATCAGCCTGGCCAGCGCTGAGAGCTTCTCCAACCTCATGCGTTACATGATTTCCAAAAGGGGCCCGCTGACTTC
>DAHUXR010000133.1 GCA_027307045.1 Acidobacteriaceae bacterium | reverse complement strand
TACGTGCGGTTTGCTGCGATCAAATTTTTCTTTTGCCATTGCTTTCTAAGCTCCTAATATCGTTACGGCTTGAACCCTATATCTAGTTTTTCAACAGCTCCCGTTTCAGGCTCTACTTCGAGTACTGCTGTCGAAAAGTAATCCCACTTCAGCAGCATGACCGTGCCCAAATCTTTCGAGCCTTTCTGATCCAGCAAGATCCAAGCTCCCAGTTCGTCAACGTCTTCAATCAATGCCTGAATCGAATGACTCTTAAACAAATCATTCAACGCTTTTTCACCCTCAGGCGAAAGTCGGAATCTTGCTACCTTGCCTTTACGTAAGAGCATTCGGATTTATAAGCTCTTCGCGACCAACTGCCCGGAAAGTTAATTGCCGTAGTCGTTCGATATCTTGAACAGTTGCCGAATCAATCACGTCATCTGCCAAATCAATCGGGATTGCCACATTTTTAATCACCTTGGGAGTTGTAATCCTTGCCACCCATCTGGCCTTCACACCTTCTCTAACCAAAGCTTCCAAAGTGTAATAAGCAGATCCCAATTCTTGCAGGATGCCTTCAATGTGTTCACCCAACCGCTTTCCTCTTTCAATCTGGCGCTGTTCGGTGAATTTGCTCACGAGAACGCCACGGGCGTACTCTTCCTCTGGAATACCCATACGTTGCGCAACTTCCTTCTGCTGCTCTGTAAGCTGAGGCAGTTCCGATTGTGGAGCATTCATTGCTCGCTTCCAATCCTCGGAAGTTCCTCCAGAAGTTCCAGATGCAAAAACCTCAAAATGCGCCATTGCTAATTCGTTTCCAACCAGAACGCGCCCAAACGCGTCTCTGATTCGGTTAAACCTTCAAATTCTTTGTCCAGCCGCTCATACTCGGCCAGGTTCTGCTCGCGGAAGCGCTTGAACTCTTCTTCCGACTGCCAGTAATCCAGCGTGAGATAGCGAAAATCAATAGCAACATCTCTTACCAGCTCCGTTCGAATGTAGCCTGCGGAACCACGGAAGAAACGCGCCCATGCTCCCTCAGGCCCGTACTTCTGAACAAACTCTTCGTTCCTTGCCTGCCGTACCTGAAATTCCCAGACGATTACGTATTGCGCGCCCGGTTTCATTTCAGCTCGGAACCAAATCAATTCCTTCGTCGAAATCGGAACCGCCGCGGTAAAACGATCCCAGCAGCGTTTCCCGTTCCACCAGATTCTCGCTCGCGATCAACCGGCTGAACTTCTCGTACTCCAGTTGATACTGCCGGCGAAAATCCTCAAAACTTTCATGCGACAGCCAGTAATCCGTTACCCTGTACCGCCGTTCGGCTTCTGCTTCCAGCCTGCAATCCGTTCCCAGGTACTCAGCCGATCGCCGGAGAAGCTCGGACCAGATTCCTTCCGGCCCGAAGACCTTCCCAAAATCCTCTTCGCGTCCCTCGGCCACCACAAACTCACGCACGATCACGAACTGTGAAGTTCGTCCGGCTCACCTTGCTGCCGGCTTGCCCTGTACCTTGGCGACAATTTCTTCCGTCACCGCGCGCGGCGCTTCGTCATAGTGCGCAAAGTGCATGGAGAAGGTCGCGCGTCCCTGGGTATTCGAGCGCATATTGGTGGCGTAACCGAACATTTCAGCCAGCGGCACCAGTGACTTGATCACCTGCGAACCTGCGCGGTGCTCAATGCCTTCAATGCGTCCACGGCGCGAATTCAGGTCGCCGATAATGACGCCCATGAACTCTTCCGGCACCACAACTTCGACCGACATGATCGGCTCCAGCAGTACCGGCGAAGCCTTGCGCGCCGCTTCCTTAAAGCCCATGGAAGCCGCGATCTTGAATGCCATTTCGTCGGAATCTACTTCGTGATAGCTGCCGTCATAGAGCGTGACCTTGATATCAACCAGTTCGTAGCCGGCCAGAACGCCGCCTTCCATTGCCTGCTTCACGCCCTGCTCAATCGGCTTGAAGAATTCACGGGGAACTGAACCGCTCTTGATCTCATTGATAAACTCGAAGCCTTTGCCCATTTCATTGGGCCCGATGCGCAACTTGACGTGGCCGTAGTGACCGGAGCCGCCGGTCTGGCGGATGTACTTGCCTTCGGCCTGGGCTTCCTTGCGAATGGTTTCGCGGTAAGCCACCTGGGGTTTGCCCACGTTGGCTTCCACTTTGTATTCCCGCATCATGCGGTCAATGATGATTTCCAGGTGCAGCTCGCCCATGCCGCTGATGATGGTCTGGCCTGAATCCGGATCGGTGGCAACCTTGAACGTGGGATCTTCCTGCGCCAGACGGCTCAGGGCGACGCCCATTTTTTCCTGGTCGCTCTTCGTCTTTGGCTCGACAGCGACGGAAATGACCGGCGCGGCGAAGGTGATCGATTCCAGCAGGATCGGCGCTTTTTCCGAGCAGATGGTATCGCCGGTAGTGACGTTCTTCAGGCCTACGCAGGCGCAGATGTCTCCGGCATAAATTTCGCTGATTTCTTCGCGCTTGTTGGCGTGCATTTTCAGCAGGCGGCCAATGCGCTCTGATTTGCCCTTGGTGGTGTTTAAAACGCTGTCACCGGTCTTTAAATGGCCGGAGTACACGCGGACGAACACCAACTGGCCGACAAACGAGTCAGCCATGATCTTGAATGCCAGTCCGGAAAACGGTTCGTTATCCGCGGGCTTGCGTTCCAAAACTTTTTCCGGATGATCGGGATCGTGGCCGCGAGTGTCCGCGATATCCAGCGGCGAAGGCAGGTAATCGACCACTGCGTCCAGCAGCGTCTGCACGCCTTTATTCTTGAAGGCCGTGCCGCAGAGCACCGGGAACAGCTTGAGGCTGATCACGCTCTTGCGCAGCGATGCACGCAATTCGTCGGCGCTGATCGCTTCGCCTTCCAGAAATTTGTGCAGCATTTCGTCGTCGTTTTCCGCGACTGACTCAACCAGCTGCGCGTGGAATGCTTCGGCTTTCTTTTTCAGCTCAGCCGGAATCTCTTCCACTTCATACTTGGCGCCCAGGGTCTCATCGCGCCAGTAAATGGCTTTCATGTCGACCAGGTCGACGACGCCTTTAAAAGCCGCTTCTTGTCCAATGGGAATCTGAATGGCTACGGGGCGGGCGTTGAGGCGTTTGCGGATGGTATCGACGGCGTGCTCAAAATCTGCGCCCATCTTGTCCATCTTGTTGATGAAGCAAATTCGGGGAACGCCGTATTTATCGGCCTGGCGCCACACGGTTTCCGACTGCGGCTCGACGCCATGCACGGCGTCAAACACCGCGACAGCGCCATCAAGCACGCGCAGAGAACGCTCGACTTCAGCGGTAAAGTCCACGTGGCCGGGCGTATCGATAATATTGATGCGGATGTCGCGCCATGTACAGGTGGTGGCGGCGGAGGTAATGGTGATGCCGCGCTCCTGCTCCTGCTCCATCCAGTCCATGGTGGCGGTGCCTTCATGCACTTCACCGATGCGGTGCGTGATGCCGGTATAAAACAAAACACGTTCAGTCGTAGTTGTCTTGCCGGCATCAATGTGGGCCATGATCCCGATGTTGCGGCAACGTTCTAATGGTGCTTGTCTGGGCATTTCCCTTAGCTCTTCACTTCTGGGGGAAGACGCAATTCCTGCGTCTCACAGTTAAATTTTTCAATCCTTACAGGAGCCGCGGCACGCCGCGTCTCTCATTTCAAATTCCTTACCATCTATAGTGTGCAAACGCCTTGTTGGCTTCAGCCATGCGGTGCACGTCTTCTTTTTTCTTGATGGCAGCGCCGCGACCGTTGGCCGCGTCCAGCAGCTCGTTCGAAAGCTTGTCTACCATGCCTTTTTCGCCGCGTTCACGCGCGTAGCTCACGATCCAGCGGATGGCCAGCGAGGTGCGCCGGTCCGGATTCACTTCCACCGGCACCTGGTAGTTGGCCCCGCCCACGCGGCGGGTCTTCACTTCCAGCATGGGTTTGGCATTTTCCACGGCCTTCTTAAAAAGCTTCAGGGCTTCGTCGCCGCCCTTGGCCTGCAGGTTTTCCATACTTTTATAGAAAATTCCCTGCGCGGTGGATTTCTTGCCGCCCCACATCATGGCGTTCACAAACTTGGTCACCAGCGTTGAGCTGTAGATCGGGTCCGCGATCGGATCGCGTTTTGGAACATGTCCTTTACGTGGCATCGTCTTTAAATCCTCTAAGTCCTTGTCTTTCTTCTGCTATTGCCAAAACTGCCAAGATTGCCAAACATCGCCGAAATTGGCTTGCCTTTCAGATCGCAGCAGGCTCCCGCTTCGCTCACGCCCGCTAAGCGCGATCACTTCGGTCTCTTAGCTCCGTACTTGCTGCGTCCCTGCTTGCGGTTGGCGACGCCGGTTGCATCCAGCGTTCCACGCACAACGTGGTAACGGACGCCGGGAAGGTCCTTTACGCGGCCTCCGCGGATCAGCACAATCGAGTGTTCCTGCAGGTTGTGGCCGACGCCGGGAATGTACGTGGTAACTTCAATTCCATTTGTCAGGCGCACGCGAGCGACTTTGCGCAGCGCGGAATTCGGCTTTTTGGGCGTCTGCGTGTAAACACGCGTACAAACGCCACGGCGCTGCGGCGATGACTGCAGGGCCGGGCTGGCCGTCTTGTAATTCGGCGCCGTCCTGCCTTTTCGAACCAGCTGATTGAATGTCGGCAAAGTTATTACCTCAAAATTCTTGTAAAGGCTGCTCTTTTTAAACAGACAAATGTCCGCACACACGGGCGCGTCCAGTCTGTTTTAGGATCCCGCGTTGCGAGACTGGCTGCGATGCATGCAGCCATAAATCCGCCTAATCAGCGGAGAATATTGAATTACCCTATCTGTGGTTGAGAAACGACGGTGGCACCGAGCCTGATCGGGGGCACTCCGTTTCGTTCTCCTGGCCCGCATACCCTTCCGTGGGAAGGTAGCGCGGACCATTTCAGCGAGGCATGCCCTGCAAACGGAATAAATCCTCGGGCAAAATTACGTTACTGCTCAATACAGGCAAGCTAAATTGTACTCGCGGAACCTTATAAATATAGCAACTGAGACCAGATTCCGTCAACACGGCCACCCGGCAAATCGGCACAAACACATGCAGAATCATCCCAGTAAACCAACGTAAGGTTGCATTTTCCTGGAACCCCGCTTAAAAGGCACCCGCTCGCCATTAGCAACGCTGGATTGGAGCTGGATTGGTGCTGGATTGGCCCTGCTGTTGAAGAAATCGCCGCAAGAATCTACACTGAACTCTCTTCTATATTATGCGCAATCAAGTGTTTCCCAAGATGCAGGCAAAAAAAACACGTTACCCACTTTTTACCGGAATAGCCCTTATTTTATTTGTGTCATTCGCAGCGGGTTGTGGTGGTTCAAAGTCGAAGAACAACGCGATAGCGTCGGTCAGGATTAGTTCTACCTCGCTTTCCATGGTGGCGGGCGATGTCGTCGCGCTCAGCGCATCGGCCGTGGATTCCTCCAATGCTAATGTTTCCACCACGTTTACCTTTAATTCATCAAACACGCAGATTGCCACAATTTCACCCGCGGGCAACGTTTGCGCCGGGGTGTGGGATACCGCGTTTGTGATTTGCAACGGCTCTGACGCGCAGGGAAACCCCATCAGCGGGACAGCGATCATTACCGCGACCGCCGGCGGCGTGACCAGCGGACCGGTGACCGTGGCCGTGCATCCATCGATCACCAGAGTCACCATCGATCCGGTGACGGAACCTTGTTTCTCAATCGCGCAGACGCACCAGTTTGTGGCGCACGCATTCCATAACACCACGGAAATCACCAACCAGATCGGCAGTTTCAGCTGGTCCGCAGCATCTCCCACAGTAGCCAGCGTGGATGCCAACGGTTTGGCCACGGCCCACGTGCCTGGGATCACGGGCGTGGTTGCCAGCGTTGGCGCAACCAGCTCACCGGCCGTTTTTTTGAAAAGCTGCATGCCGGTGCTGATCGTCCTGCACGTTAATGGAGACCCAGCCGGAGTTCCGACTGAGTCCGCAGTCATGAACGTTAGCGACACTAAGATCGTTCAGGCCGATATGGTCGACGAACTGGGAGCCGTAACGCCAAACGCTCCAGTCACAATTCTCAGCAACAACAGCACAGTCGCGACGGTAAGCGGAACAACGCTAACGGCAGCATCGCCTGGCGGCGCTGGTCTCCAGGCCGTGTGCGCGCCACCCAATTGCGGCATTGGAATCGGTACGCCTATCTACAGCAACTTGTTCGGTATCTTTGTGGCTGGAGCCAGTCCCAACACCACCACGGTTTATGCCACCAGCACCTTTCCTACTGTGCCGGGCTCCAGCATTCCGCTGATTCCGATTGATGCCAGCAAGACACCGCCGGTGGCAGGGACAACGATCTTTCTTCCCGGCTTTCCCAACTCGCTGGTGTTTGACCGCTCCGGTGCAACCGGTTTCATAGGCACCAGCAGTGGACTGGTTACATTAGATACGGGCAGCAACGTGGTGAACTTGATTTCACCCGTGCCTATAGGCAAAGTGCTGGCAGTTTCGGCTGACGGAACTCAGGTAATCGTCTCAAACGCCGCTAATGATCCCTCCACCGGCCAGCCGATTGATCCGTTCCCCTCTGAGCAGCGCGTATGGGTTTTTGATAAGGCCGCGAACACCATTACCACCTTTGTGGTGCCCGGCGCGGTTGCGGCAAATTTTGATGACGACGGCTTCAGGGCTTACATTGTGGCGAGCAACGGGAACGTCTATGTTTTCTCGCCGTTCCTGACGCTTCAGACCTTTAATATTGGCGGCGTGAACACAGACGTGACCCAGCTGGCTTCCGGTCCCTTCGCTTACGTGGCCAATTCCGCGGGCTTGCAATCGATTGCCACATGCAACAATGCTCCCCAGACCACGAACCCGCCAACCAATTCCAGCGCTATTCAGTTTGTGCACTCCATACGGGATACGAACACCCTGGTGGCCGTGGACTCCCCGGGAGTTGACATTGAAAATGTTAATACCGCTGACCTGACGCCGCCGCTGACCGTCACCCCGGCGAACTGCCCCGGCATCGTCACCTACAGCAATAACTTTCTTGATTTCGGGGTTGGCGCTTTTACAGCACGCCAGTTACTCGTAGGATCGGCCGGGACGCATATCGCCGTTTTGCCCGCAGGCCTCAACAAGGTGCTTACCGTGGTGAATGCAAACAATGTATTCAGCGCTGGCTCAGTTCCATTGCCTGCCGGCGCCACGGAGGCCTTGAACGGCAGCCTGACTCCCGATGGCGCAACGCTGTGGGTGGGCGTTGGCGGCACCAACACGGTGGATCGAATCAATCTGAACACCAACGTCGACGAGGTCCAGATTCCCATGACCTTCAAGAAAGCGGACGGTTCGCCCGCGCCGCCGAATCTGGTCGTGATCAAACCGAAATAGCCGGAGCCATTAGCAATTAGCATTTAGTCTCTCAGTTTTAGACTTAACACTAATTTCGGCTGAAGACCAACAGCTCGGCCGAAAATGGCTGAATAAGCCTGGCTCCCAACCTTTTGCAACGCATGTTGCCAGCTAAAGGCTGATTGATGGCTAAAAGCTGACGGCTCAAGGCTAAAGGCTGTTGTCTAAAGGCTAAATGCTAATGGCTACTTATCGCGGGCGGCTTGCGCCTTCTCCCACCGGATATCTACACCTGGGACACGCGCGCACTTTCTGGGTGGCGTGGCAGCGCGCACGCGCCGCGCACGGCAAACTCATCTTCCGCAATGAAGATCTCGACTATCAGCGATGCAAGCCGGAGTTCGTCCAGGCCATGTATAAAGACCTGCGCTGGCTGGGACTGGATTGGGACGAAGGGCCGGATACGGGCGGCAGTTTTGGGCCGTACGCACAGAGCCAACGTCGCAGCTTTTATCTCGACGCATGGCGCAAACTGCGCGACAGTGGTTTGATCTATCCATGCACATGCTCACGCAAAGATTTGGAGCGAGCATTGTCCGCGCCGCACGAAGAGCCACAAAACACAAGTGATTGTGGAGCTCAGGCGCCCTCGCCTGAGGATGTACAAGGTTCTTCTCCGCAGCCGGGGGCGGCTGCGGTCCAATTTCCCACGAAAGGACCTCCATCGCAATCCCCAGCAACTGCTGTCCAATCCGCGACTGACGACGAGCTTCCCTACCCCGGAACATGCCGCGAGAAAACAGGAACCGCGAAAGACTACGATTCACCCGCAGGCGTGAGCTGGCGCTTCAAAGTCCCTGACGGCGAGCCGATTTCTTTTGAAGATGGTTATTTCGGACCGCAGGAGTTCGTCGCCGGACGCGACTTCGCCGACTTTCTTCTTTGCCGGCGAGACGACATCCCCGCCTATCAACTTGCCGTGGTTGTTGACGATGCAGCGATGCAGATCAGTGAAGTCGTACGCGGGGCAGACCTGCTCAAAAGCACTGCGCGGCAACTACTGGTGATTCGCGCGCTGGGGCATCCGGTGCCCGCATACTTCCACTGCCCACTGCTGCGCGATGAGAAGAACGTCCGACTGGCGAAGCGGCATGATGCGTTGAGTTTGCGGGAGTTGCGGGAGCAGGGCGCGAAGGCGGAAGAGTTGAGGAAGAGGTTTGCGGAAGAAGTGGATTGGAGCCGAGGGTTAGTCAAACCCTGAAAAATTTATTCTCTGGCTTGCCCCGCCAGTCCTAACTAATGGCATGATAGATAAAATGCAAATGCCCAAGTATTGTGGAGCATCTTAAAAATAAGCAACAGGCAAGCTTCATTTAGAATGTGTCGCGATTTTAAATTTATGAGAATCCCAATTCTGTTGTTCGTTCTCTGCTCCGGCGTCACATTCGCGCAACCATTGCCGCAAGCGCCGCACGCCCATGTGACGGCTGTAACGCCTGCGCCCGGATATTTCAATGAGCCGGCCATCGCCGTGAATCCAAAAGATCCGCAGCAGGCTGTGGTGGCATGGCAGGTGCCCGCAAGCGCCGCGTATTCCCGCGATGGCGGACAAACATGGAAGGTGGCCGATGGCACAGCGCCCAAAAATTACCGCGTCTCCGGCGATGTCTCTCTCGCCTATGACGCTTCAGGCCACGCCATCCTGTGTTACATCGCGTTTGACAAGCTTGGCAGCACAAACTATTGGGCGCGCGGCGCAACGCGCAACGGCATCTTCATCCGCCGCTCGCCTGATGGCGGCCAGACCTGGGAGCCTGACGCAATCACCGTGATCGCCCACGAGTCAACTCCGGACATTCCTTTTGAAGACAAGCCCTGGATCGTGGCAGACACCGCCGGCCCGCATGCCGGCAATCTGTATATCGGATGGACACACTTCACTCTTGCTGCCAGTGAGCTCATGTTCTCCCGCTCCACCAACGGCGGCATTACGTGGTCCAGTCCCATCAAGCTGAGCAGCGTTCCCGGCCTGCCGCGCGATGACAACGGCGCGCTGGAAGGTTTCCACGGCGTCGTTGGCCCCGATGGCGCGCTTTATACCATCTGGGACGCGCGTGACGGCATTATGATGGCCACGTCGCACGACGGCGGCGCAAGTTTCAGCACAGATCGACTCATCATTCCCGCGGGCCCCGGTTATTTCGGCATCACCGGCGTTTCGCGCTCCAACGGCTTTCCCCAGATTGGCATGGATATGCGCGGCGGAAAACATGGTGGCAAACTTTACGTCGCCTGGAGCGACTATAGCAATGGCGACGTGGATGTTTTTGTTTCCTCGTCGGGCGATTCTGGCAAAAAGTGGAGCGCGCCAGTGCGCGTTAACACTGATCCCATCCATAACGGCAACGATCAGTTTTTTCAATGGATGGCCATTGACCCGCAAAGTGGCGCCGTAAACCTTGTCTTCTATGACCGTCGCACAGACAATCTGCAAACCACGGTCACACTGGCCCGCTCTACCGATGGCGGCAAGACTTTCCAGAATTACACGTGGGACCCGGATGCGTTCGACGCTGAAGGCGACTTCCTGGGCGACTATCTTGCCATTACCGCTTATGGCAACAAAGTCTTTGGCGCGTGGGCGCACCAGACATTGGCGGAAGCAAAGACGGAGCGTGGCAAAAAAACAAGGACAGTGTTGCGAGTAGGCAGCGCGGATTTTAATTAGCTTTAGTTTACTCCCAACACTGAGCGAAGCGAATGTGGAGAGAACTCTATAGCCACTATAATCTGGCCGCTCTGCCGAGCATATTTTGCTTGCGATTCAAGCATCTAATTGAAAGCGCAGACCCCTGATGGAATAGCGATCTCTCGCTGCGCTCGAGATATGGCAATCGACATCCGCATTGGCACTTCCGGTTATCACTACAAGCACTGGACCGGCACGTTTTATCCGCCAAAGACGCCGGCATCAAAAATGCTCGACTACTATGTCCGTCACTTTGACACATTGGAGTTGAACAACAGCTTCTATCGCCTGCCTACGATTGAGGCTTTCGAATCATGGCGCGACGCTACGCCGAAGAATTTTGTTTTCGCCGTAAAAGCCAGCCGCTTCATCACGCACAATAAAAAACTTAAAGACCCTGAGAATGCTCTCGACAACATTCTTCCTCGCGCTGAGCACCTGGACAAAAAACTGGGACCTGTGCTCTTTCAGCTGCCGCCAAAGTGGAAAGTAAATCTTGAGCGGCTGGAAGGTCTTCTGGAGATCCTGCCACGCGAGCGCCGCTACGCGTTTGAGTTCCGCGAACCGAGCTGGATGACTCCGGAAGTTGACCGCCTGCTGGCGCGATATAACGCCGCTTTCTGCATTTACGAGCTTGCGGGCTATCACTCGCCATTCGATATCACCGCCGACTTCGCTTATGTACGCCTTCACGGCCCCGACGCGGGAAAATATCAGGGCAGCTACAGCCACGCGCAGCTGCGCGCATGGGCGCGGCGCATAGAGCAGTGGTCGGCGAAGCTGAAGGCCATCTATGTTTACTTTGATAACGACCAGGCGGGTTACGCAGCGCAGAACGCGCTGGAGTTGAAGAAGCTGGTCTTTCGTCTATCAAGTGAAGCCAAACGTCCCGCCGCTTGAACCAACGAATTTCAGGTTCCGATTGAATCCGCCTGAAATTCCTCTGCCGCAACAGCAAATAGAGTGGAATAAATTCCTGGCCACCCAGTTATTCAGCTAAATTATTGCGAGCGTAATTTCTTGAGCCAGCAGGGGAGACTACTTGCGGAACACGGTTGCCGTCATACTATTTTTCTATCTGGCGGTTTCCGCATGGACGCAGGAAGCCAATCCCGGACGGCCCACGGTTTCCACACCGGCCACGCTCACGCCTGTCGGCTACTTGCAATTTGAAACCGGCGTACTCGGCGCGGAACATTCTCCTGATCTGCCCAACCAAATCAGCTTCAATGAAGTTATGAAGTTCTCAGTAAACGAGCGCGTGGAACTGCTTCTGCAAAGCCAGCCCTTCGCTCACTCAGACCTTGGCCTTCTTGGATCGAATGATCCCGGCGACGTCTCTGCCGGACTTCAGGCAGTGCTTCTGCCCGGAACCAAAAAACGTCCAACCCTTTCTGTAAGTTATTTCCGGCGCGTCTTCGGCGGTACCGCCCCCGATCTCGATATTGGTTCCAACCGCCAATCCGCGCTGCTGTTGCTTTCAACTGACGTCGCGGAATTTCACATTGACACCAATGCGATCTTCAATGAGCAGATTCAGGACGCGCGGCATCGCGCCCAGTTAGGCCAGACGCTTTCAATTTCACATGGGTTGCCGCATAAGCTTGGGGTAGGCGGCGAACTCTGGCACTTTACGCAGCCATTTCAAAACGGGCATGCTGTGGGATTTCTTTTCGCGCCGACCTATACGCCACGGCCGAACCTGGTTTTTGACGCTGGTTTCAATCGCGGTCTTACCTCAACCAGCACACGGTGGGAATTCTTTATGGGCTTTACTTATTTGCTGCCGAAGAAGCTGCTTTAGCGTCCAGCTAGCTCTTGCCTTTGCCTGCTACATCCAGCCTGGCCTGCGCGCGCTGCAATGCTTCCTGCGCTTCCTCATTAACCTCAAGGCCGGACTTCTGCAACTCGGCTTCGGCTTTTTTCTTCGCCGCCTCGGCGCGCGCCGTATCTATTTCTTCTGCTTTCTCCGCCGCCTCGGCCAATATCGTGACTTTGGTTTGCAGGACTTCCACAAATCCCCATGCCACCGCCAGTCGCTTTGTCAGGCTGCCCACCCGATAGATAAGTTCGCCAGGGGCCACTTCACCGATAAGTGGAGCGTGGCCGGGCAGGATGCCGAGATACCCGGTCGCGCCTGGGATCTCAATGTACTCGGCGGGTTCGCTCACCACCAGCCGCTCCGGCGTCACAATTTCGAGTTGAAGGGTCTCTGCCATTGATTACGCTGCCGCTCCAGCCTTCATCTTTTCCGCCGCTTCCAGCACTTCTTCAATCGCGCCCTTCATGTAGAAGGCCTGCTCCGGAACGTCATCGTGCTTGCCTTCAATGATTTCCTTGAAGCTGCGCACCGTGTCCGCGATTTTTACGTAGCGTCCAGCCATGCCGGTAAACTGCTGCGCCACAAAGAACGGCTGCGAGAGGAACTTCTGTACTTTGCGGGCGCGGGAAACCGTGAGCTTGTCTTCTTCGCTGAGTTCTTCAATTCCCAGAATGGCGATGATGTCCTGCAAATCCTTGTAGCGCTGCAGGACGCCCTTCACGGCGCGGGCCGTGTTGTAGTGATCTTCGCCCACGATGCGCGGATCAAGAATGCGCGAGAAGCTGGCCAGCGGATCGACCGCGGGATAAATGCCGCGCTCCACGATCTGGCGGCTCAGGTTCGTCGTCGCGTCCAGGTGCGCAAACGTGGCGGCCGGGGCGGGATCGGTGTAATCGTCCGCGGGCACGTAAATCGCCTG
>DAHUXR010000132.1 GCA_027307045.1 Acidobacteriaceae bacterium | reverse complement strand
AGAGCAGGACAGTGAGTGGACGCGGGAGCGCCGACAAAGCTGGTGGGAGGAGATAAGTGGTCTGGAGTTGACTTGCTTAGTGTTCGTGGATGAGAGCGGGGCCACCACCAACATGACACGGAGCTACGGTCGCGCCCCTCGTGGGGAGCGAGTGCGGGAAGCAACCCCGGCTGGTCATTGGCGAACCCTGACCCTGTTAGGAGCCATGAGTTGTTCCGGGCTGATCGCCACCATGACCATCCCCGAGCCCACCGACGGCGATATCTTCCTGGCCTATGTGCAACAGGTATTGTGTCCCAGTCTGCAGCCGGGCCAGGTGGTCATCATGGACAATTTGGCCGCCCATAAAGTTGCTGGGGTTTACGAACTCATCGCCGCGGCAGGAGCCCGCTTGGTGTACCTGCCGCCCTATTCCCCCGATCTGAACCCGATCGAGCAGTGTTGGGCGAAGATCAAAGAAATCTTGCGCACGGCCAAAGCTCGATCCGCCGAGTTCTTGGAGCAAGCCGTAGCCGAAGCCATGCGTTGTATCTCCGGCGAAAACGCCTGCGCTTGGTTTCACCATTGCGGATATGGACTATAGCAATCCACAAAACGCTCTAGTGCAATCTTCTGTTTTGTATTTAGTCTAGTTGGTGGGGACAGGATTACACCTCAGCTACGGCTACTGGCTGCATTGAGAATGCTCCGGGGCGCTACAGTTTTCTCGGATCGCGACCTGCAGAGGTCTCATCAGTTGCTCTGCCGGAAGCCTAAGTTGGTGAAAAAAAATTGGTGAGCGCGGAAGGAATCGAACCTTCAACCTACTGATTAAGAGTCAGTTGCTCTGCCAGTTGAGCTACGCGCCCTTGCTGTGGAACCGGTCAGATGAGGAACATCACAGGAAGCAGTATCAGTGTAACACAGGGCTTTTGCCGCAAGCTGCAGCTCACGGATGGACTAAAGCTTGAAATTCACGACCGACGAATACTCAGATTGAAGATGGCCGCGGCTTCGCGGATTCACAAAGGCTTAATCTTCCGTTCACCAGACGTTAAAGTGGCGGGCGTAGAAGAACACCAGGCGCTTCCAAGAAAGAGAAAAGTCGAACCTGTCTTTTCTCTCTTCCTGGAGAGAGCGGGCCCTACTCCGGGCCCATTTTCATTTGGAAGTTTTCAGCGTCGTCTTGGCAATTTTCGGGTTGATGTTGAAGTCTGCTGACTTCGTGTGACGGATTCCGCCCCATAAAACATTCGATTCAGTCAGGAGGAATCTGGATTTTGGGCCGGAACAATTGATCTCCAGCCGGGAAATAACTGATTGTCGCCCGCAACAATTCTTTTCAGCCGGCAAAAATCCGATGGTCCGCAATCTTCATGGCGTCCTTGAGCAAGCCACGCTTCAGCCCCTTAAGAAAAGCCTGGTAATCCTTCTCTACCTCGTCGGCATAGGCCAGCGCATATTGCAACAGTCCCTTTTCCGCCTTGCCCGGACGGCCCAGATAATCCGCCAGCAGCGCCGGATCTCCAGAGCGCGCATGCCCCTTGGCCAGAAGCTCCGCGCAGACTCTGCCATATTCCAGCAGGCGGTTGCCTTTCAACTCTTCCGGTGCGACGGAACTCTTGTGGTCGTTCATCTGGCGCACCAGATAGTCACGTCCGGCAATGGAGCACCAGCCCAGCAGCAAGTCAGAAAAAACCTGGAGCGCACGCTGTCCCCTGACGACGCGCTCGCCCTGATGACGCGGCACGGAGCGATCCTTATAGTAGTCGGCGTATGCGGACGGCGGCTCTTCCTTGATCTGCAAAAATAACGGATCGGTTTCACCGCCACGCCGGCCCAGCAGCAGCACAATATAATCGCGCGTCCCCACGCTGCCGGTGCCAACGACTTTAAATCCCACGTCAACCGGCGTGTAGCAGTCGAACAACGTTTGGCGATCCGGCGCCAGCGTGTTGCGATACTCCTTGAGCGCGCGCAGCACGGCTTTCGCTTCCGCACCTTTCACGTCCCAGATTGAGTCGCGCCGGTAGATAAAGCTGCGACCGCCGCGACGGTACTTACCTGTCAAAGCTCTTAAACTCTCCAGCGGGCTGGCGCGTTCCGCCTTTTTCAGGGCAGCCGCCATCACAGGATCACGCAGGTTGCGCATCGCGCGATGGCGCGCAACCGCAATCGCGGGCATGGCGGCAAAACGCCTGATCCATTCGCAATATTCGGCAATAAAAACGCGTGCAGCATCCTTGCAACTGGAATCCGGGTGGCCGGCGACACGGCCTGCCAGAATAATGCTGGTCGCCATCCGTTTTACGTCCCATTCCCAGGGGCCGCGCTGGGTTTCGTCAAAGTCATTGATGTCGAGCGCTATATGCTCGTCCGGCGTGGCAAAGAAGCCGAAATTCTTTACGTGCGCATCCCCGCAGATCTGGACTTCAATTTTTGTGTGCCGCGCCTCGCCCAGGTCGGCGGCCATGATTTCAACCGAACCACGAAAGAACACAAACGGCGACTCGCTCATCAGCTTGAATTTGACCGGCAGTAGCTGGGCGATGCGATTTTTTGCGCTCTGCCGCAGCACATCTATGGGATCAAATTTGCGCGGCGCCAGCTTTGCCAGGGCGGAGCGCCCCAAGTGCGCGCGCATCGCC
Organism: Acidobacteriaceae bacterium; assembly: GCA_027307045.1. Classification (GTDB taxonomy): domain Bacteria; phylum Acidobacteriota; class Terriglobia; order Terriglobales; family Acidobacteriaceae; genus Angelobacter. The sequence goes on along the minus strand of DAHUXR010000132.1, from coordinate 10,235 downwards.
ACTCCTGCACTCCGGTCTTGCTTGCCGCTCTTCATGGGATGAGTTTAGAGAAGCAAGCCTAGAGACTGCGTGGGCGCAGGTCAAGGACGGAATGAGGACCGCGCTGGATTATGTCGCAAAAACGGTTACTCGCTACCGGGCGACCATCTCGGGCCCGTGCCGGTCGGTTCCAGTCGCGCCAGTTCCAACAATGCCATGCAGCGGGCATCTTCTTTGCGCGCTGTTTCATGCAAGACCACCACTTCACGTGAGTCTTCCTGTTCGATCACGCAACGCCATAGGTTAGCTGCGCCGGCGCTCTGGGGAACAATTCGGGCCTGGTAAGGTGACTGGACAATTCGCATATCTTGCTCTCCTGGGCTGGGGATTCGCTGCGGAGTACGCTGCGAAAGATGCTGTTTCAACCTATCTCTATTACACGCGCGTCAGGACGCCCCAAATGTTAAAAACGTGTTAAAAAATGACCTAGGGCTGTGGAATATGTGGAAAAGCCCCCGTCTCGCTGACCGACTCAATGCCCCGTTTTGGCTTATGGGAGCCGTTTTTACCGTGAAACCTCAGCCCTCACCGGCTCTTTAGCATCAGATTCGCGCTGGGCGACAGGGGCTGCGGGTTTGATGTTCCAAATGTCACGGGCATATTCGGCGATGGTCCGGTCACTGGAAAAGAAGCCGGTGCGCGCGACATTCAGGATGGATTTGGCCGTCCACACGTCGGGCTCGCGATAGTCCTTTTCCGCGCGTTGGCTGGCTTCAATGTAAGAAGAGAGATCGGCCAGATGGAAATAGCGGTCGCCGCGGTCCAGCAGTTCATCCACGATCCAGCGGAACAAACCGGGCTCGTCGGGGCAAAGGAGGTTTGAAGCCAGGCAATCCACCACCCGGCGCACCGTTGCGTCCTTGGTGTAGATCTCCCGCGGATTGTAGCTCCGTGATTCCTGGTACCAGCTCACGTCTTCACGCGTGAGGCCGAAGGTATAAATATTGGCCTCTCCAACGGCTTGCATGATTTCTATGTTTGCTCCGTCAAGCGTGCCTAGCGTGAGCGCCCCGTTCATGGCCAGCTTCATGTTGCCCGTCCCAGAAGCCTCCATGCCCGCCGTGGAAATCTGCTGGCTGAGATCGGCGGCAGGCATAATGATTTCCGCCAGCGACACGCGATAGTCGGGAACAAACACAACCTTGATGCGGTCTTTTACCCGCGGATCGGTGTTCACCACCTGGGCAACGTTGTTGATGAGCTTGATGATCTGTTTCGCGGCCCAATATCCCGGCGCAGCTTTGCCGGCAAAAATATAACTGCGCTGCATCTGCGGCTCCACGCCGTCTTCCACCACGCTCAGGTATTCATGGATTACGCGCATCACGTTCAAGAGCTGGCGCTTGTATTCATGAATGCGCTTCACGTGGACGTCAAACATCGATTGCGGATCGATGACAACGGCTGTGGTGTTAAACACTTCGCGCGCCAGTTTGTCTTTATTGCGACGTTTGATGGCTCGGAATTCCTCGCGGAATGCAGGATCGCCTGCGCCTTTTTCAATCGCGTGCACGCGCTCCAGGTCTGTGATCCATTCTTCGCCCACCGTGCGGGTAAGCAGCGCTGAAAGGCCGGGATTCGCTTTCAATATCCAGCGCCGCGGGGCCACGCCATTTGTCTTGTTGCTGAAGCGCTCCGGCCAGAGCTTGTAGAAGTCCGGTACCAGCCGGGTCTTGACCAGGTCACTATGCAATTGAGAAACGCCGTTAATCGCATGGCTGCCGACGATGGCAAGGTTGGCCATGCGCACCTGCTTTTCCGGACCTTCTTCAATGATTGACATGCGGCGCTGCCGGTCAATGTCCCCCGGCCAGCTGCGCGCGACGGTACGCAGGAACTGATGGTTGATGCCAAAGATAATTTCGGTGTGCCGGGGCAGCACGCGCTCAATCAAAGAAACCGGCCATTTTTCCAGCGCTTCCGGCAGCAGCGTGTGGTTGGTATAGCCAAGCGTGGCCACAGTAAGCTCCCAGGCATGGTCCCAATCGAGCAGGTTCTCATCCACCAGAAAGCGCATCAGTTCAGCCACGCACAGGCTGGGATGCGTATCATTCATCTGGATGGCGACATTGGAAGGTAGATCGTCAAAGCTCGCGTGGGTGGACATGTAATTGCGCAGGATGTCGCGTAGCGCGCATGCCACCAGAAAATATTCCTGGTTCAGCCGAAGCTCTTTGCCGGAGAGGACTGAATCAGAGGGATATAGCACGCGAGAAATATTTTCCGAGGCAATCTTCTGCTCAACGGCGCGAATGTAGTCGCCGCGGTTGAAAATCTCAATGTCAAAATCTTCTGACGCGCGCGCCGTGAAAAGGCGCAGGAAGTTTACGGTATCGCCACCGTAGCCGGCCACGGGCAGATCATTGGGCACGCCGACGACAATTCTGCTATCGACCCAGCTCTGCCGCCGGTTGCCGTGGGAATCACGCGACGACTGCAGCCGCCCGTACATCGGCACAGTGCAAAATTCCTGCGGGCGCTCAATGTAAAACGGCGTTCCTTCAGACTTCCACTGGTCCGGCTTTTCCCGCTGAAAGCCGCCGATAATTTCCTGCTTGAACATGCCATATTCATAATCGATGCCGTAACCAAAACCCGGCATACCCATGGTGGCCAGTGATTCCAGAAAGCACGCTGCCAGCCGGCCAAGACCGCCATTACCAAGGCCCGCGTCGGGTTCCACTTCAAGAACGTCTTCCAGCCTCACGCCAAATTCCGCCAGCACGGCACGGCATTGATCGCCCAGGCCAAGGTTGCACAGATTGTCACTGAGCCAGCGCCCCATCAGAAATTCCATGGAGAGATAACCCAGGCGCTTGACCTTCGATTCACGATAACGCCGCTCGGTCTTGAGCAGGCCATCGATCAGGTGATCGCGGATCGTCAGCGAGAGAGGCTTAAAAAGCTCGCGCGGGACAAGACTGCCTCCGGGGCGAGCGAGCGCGTAATGAATGTGCCGCAGGATGGACTCACGCAGCGGTTCCGGATTAAACCGTGTTCCGGTCAATAAATCAGCGGACATTCTGGGTCATTGGATGCACGCTCCTGGCAATCCGAGGATATGCGGCAACCTATTTAGTATTGCACAGCGAGCGCTGGAAACGCACTCAGGTGAAATACCTGAGTGGCCACGCGACCGCGGGCTTAGCTGAGGGCCGGGTGCTTGCGATGCCAGTCTGTCTGGCGCTGGAAAATGCGCGCTGCCTGAACGATCTTGGCGTCATCAAGCGCGCGGCCAATAAACTGTATGCCGGCGGGTAAGCCGTGCTGGCCGAAGCCACAAGGCACGCTGATCGCTGGAAGCCCGCAGATATTGCCGATACCGCCAATCGGATCGGCAAAGGTCAACGCCTCGTCCAGGTTGGCGTCGAGTTTGCTGGCCGTAACGGGCAATGAGGCGGTGGCCAAAACGTCAACGTGCTGGAAAATTTCGTCCATTTTCATTTGCAAAATGGCGCGGATGCGCTGGGCCAGAATAAAGTCCGATGCGCTGATTTCCTCATTCATGTAGCCGCCGATTTTTCCCAGCGGATCGGTCAGCTCAGCCACGCGACCCGATTGAATTAATGTTCGAAATGCGGTGGCGCCTTCAACGGAAACGACCAGTCCCGCCGCGGTTTCCCAAGGACCATCGGGAAGAGTCGTATTACCTAGCTCGATGGAAGGACTCTTTTCCAGCACCTGCCGCGCTGCCATCACGGCTTGATTTACCTCAGGGGCAATTTCTTTCCACTGGTTCATCAGCCAGCCGACGCGCAGCTTGCCTTTCACCTCGGGCGCGCCAACATATTTTGCGGCCGTTTCCGGCAGCGAGCCCAGATCTTCCGCGTCGTGACCGGAAATTACTTTCAGGACGAGGTCACAATCGTCGGCGCTGCGAGTGATGGGGCCAATCTTATCCATGGTGTAAGAAAGCGCCATGGCGCCGTTGCGGCTCACGCGTCCATAAGTCGGACGCAGGCCGCTGAGCCCGCAAAACCCTGAAGGGCAAATGATCGAGCCCCAAGTCTCAGTGCCAATGGCAAAAGCCGCCAGCCCGGCGCCTGTAATGGCGGCAGAGCCGCTCGACGATCCGCAAGTCCAGTAATCAGTGTTCCAGGGATTTCTGGCCGCGCCGGTGGCTGACGCCGAGGCATAACGATATCCCATGCCGCCCGCCAATTCGATCATGGCTGCCTTGCCCAGAAGCACCGCGCCAGCGGCTTCCAGTTTCTTGATGACGGTGGCGTCATAGTCAAAGCGCTGGTCAGAGTAAGGCCGCGCGCCCCAACCCGTTGGATAACCTTTGACCGCGAGCAGGTCTTTGGCCGCGTAAGGAATGCCATGCAGCGGGCTGCGATACTTCCCTGCCGCAATTTCTTTTTCCGCCGCGTGTGCCTGCTGCAAAGCCAGTTCAGGCGTGAGTGTGGCATAGGCATTCAGCTTTTTGCCGATCGAACGGCTGCGGTCCAGGTAGCTTTCTGTAAGTTCGACGGGCGAAAGCTGGCGCGCGCGAATACGCTTTGAAAGTTCTGTGGCCGAGAGAAAGAGAATGTCTTCGCTGAGCATTATTTATTCTCTTTCCGCGGCTTGGATTGAGCAGGTTTCGTTGCGTTGGGTTTTTGTTTTGCTTCGCCAAGCTTTTCTTTTGCTGCGCCAATCTTTGCTTCAGTCCGATAAGCGCGGAAGGCGTCCGCCGGCTGGTCGCTGTTTTCCAGCTTGAAGGCGCGCATCTTTTCCAGCCCTTCCTGCGATTCGGCCATGATTCGTCGAATGTCGGCTTTCTGCTCGTCGCTGAGCCGCTCACCATATTTGCGGAAGATGGATGCCACTTTCATCTCCACTTCAGCCTGGGCGGAAGCGGAAAGCTTGGCCATGGCCGCCCGGGTCTTTGCTTCAAGGGACTGGGGATCCAAAGATGCCGCCGGTCCTGCGGCCTGGGAAAGTCCATTGATCGTTAGCGCGTTTCCCTTTGGAATCAGTGCAGTAGTGGCAGCTGCGACCGCGCCCAGGGCAAATTGGCGCCGTCCAAGCAGGAATTTTGGCATCCCGTTCTTCTCCAAGGTTAAGAAAGTCTAAGCCGGGAGAGTAAATCAAGCGCATCTTAAGCGTCAAACAGTACGCGCTAAACGCGGACTCTATGACGGGACCGGCAAGCGCGCAGCCAAACGCATCCTACAGGCCATCAAACGCGGGGCGAGCAGCTTGCATCAAACTAAAAGCTGCTTGTCTCAGTTCTATTCACGGATGGTTTTACTCATGGCACGCTGGATCGCTTTTGACCAGAAGACAACTTCCATTCTTCGCTCAACGCTGGCGCAGGGAACAAGGATTGACACACTTCTACGTGGACCAGTGGATTACGCGCTTGCCCGGCCTAGCGCGGTAATTGCCGTGCTGCCAGCCGGAGATGGTCTGGGTATCGCGACGTTCCGGCGGGTTCGCGCCGCTGTGGCGCAACGTGCCGCAACAGAACAATTGCGGAGTTCCCTTCCTCCGCGACCTGCCATGCAACATGCGTCCACACGCGCCGGCGGATTTTTGGGACTCAGCGATGAACCGGTATTTGACGATGAAGCACCGCAGGAGAAAAAAGGTTGGTGGAAGAAATTCTGGGATGAATAGTTTCTCAAATCCCGAATCCCGCGTAGCGGGTAAGGGCGCCCTATCGCCACCGGCATTCTTGCGTTTTCCCGACCCAAAGAAGAAATCTCTAGCAATCAAAAGTTAATAATTAATAAGCTGATAGAGATCCCCTCGCTTTGCTCGGGACTTTCGGGGCGGTGGTGGCGGCAGTTTCGGGGATGAATAAAGACTGAGATCGCACAGGCTAGCGTGTTACTGGATTTTATAGCTGCCGTCTCCCCAAGGAAATTGCAGTGCTACATTGCAACTCGGACTGGTAATCGTCACGCTTGTCTTTCCGGATTTTTGTCCCTTGACCTTGGGGAAAATCACCGCGGTATATGTGCCAGCCGGTGTGGCTGTGGTTTGCTGTTTGCCGCTTTCCGGGCCAGAGGCTGTTTCAACGGTGAGCGACTCCCTGGGCTGAAAACCCGAACCTCTAAGTATTACCCCCGCATAATCTGGAGCAGATATTTCGACCGACAAGCTGCATCCATTCGCGCTCTTTTCAATGGGAAAAGGTATGGCTCCAGCAAAGGCTTGCAGCGTCCAGTCATCCGACGTGAGCGCCACCCGCTTTCGTTCGCCACGACCGGCAAGCATTCTGAGATTAATGGGGTCTTCAGAAACATTGTGCGTCACATCGGCCACGCGATTTACGACCAATCCGTCAGGATTGATAAATGCATCGGCTACGGCCTGCGGCTCGCTTCCCAAGGTCCACATCCATAGCGTGAAGTGCTGCCCTTTAGGCAATCCTGAGGCAAACAGCCTGTAGGAAACAACTGTTTTCCCCTCGACAACATCTCGGCTAGTCTCCTTTAGCGTAAGAGTGCTGCCGGGGGAGTTCGCACCCTTTGCCCAGTCATCTGTGAACTGCTTACCCTGTCCTGACAGGGCCGACGAGAATATAGTTGCAACAAAGAGCGTGAAACCAAGCCTAAACACCGAGTTCTCCACCATGGAATAAGTAGTGGAGATTAGCACATGTCCGAGAACGATGAAACGGATTAAGCATAGATTGCGTTGGCCAACAGGTATTTACCTCAGATCCACGCATCATGCCGCAGGCTCGGCAATACGACGACCTTTGATATCCCGCATCGGCGGCTGCCCAAAAAAGCGTTTGTATTCACGGTTGAACTGGCTGGCGCTTTCGTATCCAACTTCAAAGGCAGCGCTCGCGGCATCCAGTCCGTCGATGAGCATGCGATCACGCGCGGCATGCAGGCGAAGCTGTTTCTGATACTGAAGCGGACTCATGGCAGTGAGGGCGCGGAAGTGGTGATGGAGCGTTGATGTTCCCATGCGAGCCATTTCCGCCAGTTCCTCCACTCGCAATGGCTTGTTGAAGTTGGCCCGGAGCCACGCAATTGCTTTTGCCGTCCTGTAGCTTTGACCGCCTGACGTAGCGATGGCACGCAGCCGGTCTCCCTGCGGGCCGCGAAGCAGCCGGTAAACGATTTCACGCTGGATGGTGTTGCCGAGGAATGGTATGTCTTCAGGCGTGTGGAGAAGATCCAGCAAGCGCAAGCATGCGCTCAACAGCTCTGGAGTTAATTTGCCAACGGCGATACCACGCGCTTGAGAAGCGGCCGCAGGTCCAGGCAACTCTTCGTGGCTGATGATCTCTCGCACCATCTGCATATCGAGTCCAAGGCGGATCGCGAGATATGGCTCTTTTTCGCTGGCAAAAATCTGGCTTACCACGGGCACATCCACTGAAGTCAGCAGGAATGTTGTTTCGTCGCAGTGGTATGTTACTCCGCCCATATTCACACGCTTTCGTCCCTGCACAAAAATGGCGAGGCTCGGCTCGTAGGTGGTCGGGATGCACGCCATGGGCGCGGTTCGGCGATGCAGAGACAGCGCTGGTATGGCGGTCTTCTTTTCGCCCGCGACTGGAAGATGTTCAGAGAACTTGCGCGCGAGTTCTTCCCGTAACGGATCTATTCCAGCCGCCTTGTTTTGTGCCGGAACCTGGCGTTTCAAGCTCTGGGCCATCCCTAACGCTCCTTTCGCGAATCCAGTCATGGATCTAGGGTACAGCTGAAATCTGAACTCGTGTGCACAAAAAGCCATGCTGCAATAGGATTAGGCAATCATTAGGAAGGATTGGGATACCGGCAGCGGAACCCTATTGTGTAATGTTGGAATCAGAATGATGGAGGGGTTAATCAATGGCTACCAACGTAACGCAACATACGATACAGAAACGGAAACTTGGAAAAAGCAATCTGGAAGTCTCAGCCCTTGGGCTGGGCTGCATGGGCATGAGCTTTGGCTTTGGGCCTGCCATGGACAAGAAAGAAGGAATCGCGCTGATTCGGACGGCGGTGGAGCGCGGGGTGACATTCTTTGATACCGCGGAAGTTTACGGGCCGTTTACTAACGAAGAGCTGGTGGGCGAGGCGCTTGCTCCAGTTCGCAGTCAGGTTGTGATCGCGACGAAGTTCGGCTGGGCGACGAATCCGCAAGACGGCGGCAAGTGGACTGCCCTGAACAGCCGGCCGGAGCACATCAAGCAAGCGGTTGAGGGCTCACTCAGGCGGCTCAAGACTGACGTGATCGATCTCTTCTATCAACACCGGGTTGATCCCAACGTGCCGATTGAAGACGTGGCAGGGGCGGTGAAGGACTTGATCCAGCAAGGTAAGGTCAAGCACTTTGGACTTTCTGAGGCAGGCGTACAGGTGATCCGTCGCGCACACGCAGTTCACCCGGTCACCGCGTTGCAGAGCGAATATTCATTGTGGTGGAGAGAGCCTGAAGCGGAAATTCTACCAACGCTCGAGGAACTCGGCATCGGGTTCGTTCCATTCAGCCCTCTAGGAAAAGGCTTCCTCACGGGCAAGATCACGGAACAAACGAAGTTCGATGCCACCGATTTCCGCAATATCGTTCCGCGCTTCACGCCGGAAAACCGCAAGGCTAACCAGGCTGTGGTCGATCTAGTCGGCAAATTCGCGGAACAGAAAAAAGCGACGCCTGCGCAGATCGCGTTGGCATGGATTCTAGCGCAGAAGCCCTGGATGGTCCCCATCCCCGGCACAACCAAGTTGCACCGGCTGGAAGAAAACATTGGCGGCGCTGCAGTTCAGCTAACCCTCGATGATCTGCGGCAAATCGACAACGCATCTTCAAAGATTCCGGTGCAAGGAGAACGGTACCCGGAGAATCTACAGAAGCTGGTCAATCGCTAAGGCCAGCAGAGCTTTGAACGAGACGCACGAGAAGGAGGCAGAAAATGAAAACACGAAAACTCGGTAAATTAGAAGTCTCGGAAATGGGATTTGGCTGCATGAGTATCAGCGCCAACTACGGTCCCGCCGCAGACAGAAGCCAGGGCATCAACGTCATTCGTGCAGCGCACGAAAAAGGCGTCACGTTCTTTGATACAGCCGAGGTTTACGGCCCATATACGAGCGAAGAACTTGTCGGAGAAGCGCTTGCACCGATTCGCGACAAGGTGGCTATCGCAACCAAATTTGGATTCGACATCAAAGCCGGTGGCCTTAATAGCCAACCAGAGCACATCAGGAAGGTGGTTGAGGGATCTCTTCAACGCCTTAGAACCGACCACATTGATCTCTATTACCAGCACCGGGTCGATCCAAAAGTGCCAATTGAAGACGTGGCTGGCGCGATTAAGGACCTGATTACCGAGGGAAAAGTTTTATACTTCGGTCTCTCTGAGGCGAGTGCAAAAACAATTCGCCGGGCGCACGCGGTCCAACCGGTGACCGCGGTCCAGACGGAATATTCGATCATGAACAGAGATCCAGAACACAACCGCGTACTCAAAACTTGTGAGGAGCTTGGAATCGGCTTCGTCCCATGGGGCCCGGTTGGAATGGGTTACCTGACTGGGAAAATGGATGAACGCACAAACTTCGACCCGAACTCGGACCTTCGATCCCAATTTGACCGCTTTTCTCCTGAAAATCTGGCAGCAAACAGGTCGATTGTTGATTTGTTAAAGCAATTTGCAGAAAAAAAGAACGCAACACCTGCCCAGATTGCACTCGCATGGCTCCTGGCCAAGAAGCCGTGGATCGTTCCTATCCCAGGTACTCGCAAGATCGACCACCTGAACGAAAACCTGGGAGCGATCAACGTTCAACTAACGCCTGCCGACCTTCATGAGATGGAAAGTACCTTCTCAGCAGTCAGAGTGCAAGGCGGCCGGATGAATGAAGAACAAATGAAAGTAGTTGATGAAGCAGCGTAGCCGACACTGATCCCCAAGTACTTGATAGAGGACGAACGTGCGAGTGGGAAAGAAAGGGAGTTCAAAGAAAAATGGAAATAAAACGAGCAGGCTCGCAACCTTCCGGCAAGGGACCTTCAGACTGGTTCACCGGCACGGTGAGGATCGATCCGCTTTTTCAAGCGCCCGATCCTGCATTTGTTCAAGGCGCCAGCGTAACCTTTGAGCCGGGAGCGCGGACAGCATGGCACACGCACCCACTCGGGCAGACGCTCATTGTGACAGCAGGCTCCGGGCGCGCGCAGCGGTGGGGCGGCCCTATTGAGGAAATACGGCCCGGTGACGTGGTCTGGTTCTCACCGGGTGAAAAGCACTGGCACGG
>DAHUXR010000131.1 GCA_027307045.1 Acidobacteriaceae bacterium | reverse complement strand
GCTTTATATTTATTCGAATTTATCTTAATTTCGCAGGAAAAACTTTCGGTTTCCTTTAGGAGGGAAGTGAGATGTTAAAGAAGGTAGCCTTTTCCCCGTTAATGCTGTCGTTGCTTATTCTGGTATTTGCAGCGAGCGCATTTTCCCAAACTACAGCCAAGATCTTAGGGACAGTTTCCGATCAAAGTGGCGCCGCCGTTGTGGGCGCCAAAGTGACAGTCAAGAATGCAAATCTCGCGATCGAACGTTCCACGACAACCAATGCCAGCGGTTTCTACGAAGTTGACGCACTGCCCCCTGGAGCCTACAGCGTTCAGGTGGAGATGAGCGGCTTTGAGTCGCAGATCGCAAAAAATGTTGTTTTGGAAGTTAGCAACAACGTGGCGCAGAATTTTGGCTTGAAGGTTGCAAGCACTTCTGAAGTGGTTACCGTCGAGGCCACTGCCCCGATTATTGAAGCAACGACCATGACGGTAGGACAGACAATCAATCAACGGACAGTGCAGGACTTGCCATTGAACGGCCGTCATTTCGTGGATCTGGCCCTGTTGATCCCCGGGACCGTGACCGCTCCACAGAACGGCTTTTTGACTGCGCCGTTACGCGGCCAGGGCGCTTTCGCCGTTAACACCGCCGGCATGCGCGAAGATGCCGTCAACTGGATGGTAAACGGAATCAACCTGAATGACATGGTTCAGAACCAGGTTACATTCCAGCCCACGATCAATACAGTTTCCGAGTTCAAAGTTGACAACTCCACCTACAGCGCAGAATACGGCCGCAATGCCGGAGCTATCGTCACCATCGCCTCCCGCTCAGGCACAAACCAGTTCCATGGCGAGCTGTACGACTACATTCGGAACAATGTCTTCGATGCGCGCAATGCCTTTAACCCGCGGTTGAGCTCAACCGGAGCGCCTCTCGCGCAAAGCCCGTTTAAACGCAATCAATTTGGCGGTGACATCGGCGGACCGATCGTAAAAGATAAGACGTTCTTCTTCGCGACGTATGAAGGCGAGCGTCACCGCCAGGGTCTGACCACTTCGTCGCTGGTCTTTACGCCCGCCCAGTTGACCGCGATTGCAGCGAGCCCTAGCCCGCAAGTAAAAGCCCTTGCTGCCCTGGTTCCCGCTGCCAACGGAACCCTCCCCGGAGGCCCGGCTTTCTTGGGTTCAGCCACAGCGCCCGTGAATATAGACCAGGGCACTATCGACATCCAACACAATTTCAGTGACCGCGATCGTCTCCACGGTTACTACGTGTATCAGGCCGATCTGCGCCAGGAGCCCACTCAAGGCGCCAACATTCCCGGCTTTGGCGATACGCGTGAAGGGCATCGCCAAGTATTTACCTTGGGCGAAACTCACGTGTTCAGCTCTACCATCGTGAATGAAGTCAATCTGGGCGTGAATCGCATCCACATCCTTTTTAGCCCCAATAACCTCACTGATCCGAACAGCCTGGGATTGGCCGGCGTGCTTGGTCCTAGCCAAGCCTTCATGCCAACCATCAGCATTGGCGGACTGGGCCTGACCTTCGGCGATGAGCGCGCGTTCCCGCAGGGACGCGGCGACACGACTTCAGTCTTCGCCGACAACGTCAGCTACGTCCGGGGCCGCCATTCCTTCAAATTCGGCGGCGAATACCGTGATTTCCGCAACGGCAACTTCAACGGCGATCCCGGCCAGCTGGTGTTCAACAACCCGACTGATTTCATCAACGGGCAGGTTGACTCCTCCGCCAGAAACATCGGCAGCGTTGCCAACCGTATCAACGTAAACTCGATCGATTTCTATGGAATGGACAGCTTCAAGCTGAAGCCTTTCCTTACGCTCGAACTGGGAATGCGTTACGCCTGGAATATGACGCCCACTGAAGCCAGTGGTCGCTTCTTTAATTTTGTTCCCGGCGGCGCAACGGGAAGCATGCTGGTTCCGGTCAGCGAGCCTTATGGTCAGAGCAACAAGAATTTCCAGCCCCGCGTCGGCTTTGCGTGGGATGTCTTCCATACCGGCAAAACCGTGCTGCGTGGCGGCTATGCCTATCAAGTTGACGAGCCAATCACCGGAATCGTGACCGGCCTGCTGAACAACAACCCAGCCTTTGTGATACCTCTCAGTATTGCAACTCAGCAGACCTTTGCCGCGACGCAGACGCTTTACAACAGCCCAACACCTGCCAGCATCTCTCCGATCTTTGTCGATCCCAACTTCAAAGATGCCAATGTGCAGTCCTTTAACCTGAATATCCAGCAGCAACTCACCAAAAGCTCTTCAATGATGATTGGATATTTCGGCAACAAGGGCACGCACTTGGAAAATGACATCAACGCAAACCAGACTGCTGTGCTCGGCCAGGTGGGTACAGGCGCAGCGAACACGAATCTGCCCTTCCAGCGCCTATCACCCACTAGCCCGGCCTTTCCCAATTCTCCACTCGCCTCTTCAATTACTGAGCGTGAGAGTGGGAGCAACTCAATCTACAATGCCTTGTGGGCTTCCTTTACCCAGAGGGTTTCACATGGATTGCAGCTGAACGGGTCCTACACATACGCGCACTCGATTGATGAGGTTTCGCGGAATAACGGCGGTATTCAGGTCCAAAATAGCAATGACATCTTCCTTAGCCGTGGCAGCTCTGACTTTGACGTGCGTCACCGCATTGTGGCTAACGCCATTTATGACCTTCCCTTCAAAGGTAATCGCCTTGTGAGCGGATGGGAATTGGCGCCTATCGTCAGCTGGCAGACTGGTAACCCGGTTAACCTGGTTGCATTCAATTCGTCCAGCTTCAATGGCGTTGGCAGCACGATAACTCTCAATGCCAGTGCTCCAATCCAGACCAGCGGCAACCCGTTAGGACAGTGGATATCGAATCCCAATGTGTTGTCGGTTCCTTGTACGTTGACTTCGACGAGCCCGAAGGCAACACCAACCTGTGTTCCCGGCACTCTGACATTTGGAAATGTGGGTCGCAACAGCGTATACGGACCCGGATTCGCGAATATGGACTTGGCCTTGGTTAAGAACACCAAGATCTCCGAGAACTTGAATCTCCAGATGCGTGCTGATGGGTTCGATGTGCTCAACCACCCGAACTACGGCCAACCTGGAGCTTCCGGAGGTTTTCTGGCCGCATCTCTACAGCCATCCTTCGCGAGCAACACGGGCAACCAGTTCTCAACCTTTTCCACCATCGGCAGCACCCGCTTCCCAACAGGGGACTCTGGCTCTTCTCGCCAATTGCAGTTCGCGGTGAAGCTCCAGTTCTAAATCTAAAAAAGAGAGAAGATAAACAGCACGCACCGGCTTCGGCCGGTGCGTTTTTTCCGGGTGCAAATCCTTCTCCAGGGTATGTTGGGAAGAAGGCTTTACGGAGCACTGCTGGATCCGATGCCAGTTTGCGTGCCGAGCTTGAGGCGATTTGGCGGCGTCTGAGCCGCCAGCCGAAATCCTATATAAGCGAACCGCAGCGAAGTCCAATGATCTCTCCCACAAGCTGCTCGCATTCCAGGTTGGCGAAGCTCTCCAGCGGTGTGGAGCGAAGCGACAGGGGACATAGGAACCAGCGGCGAGGCCGGCTTGCGTGCCGAGCGGCTGCATCAAGCGCTGAAGGGCCTTCAGGGTTGCGAGACTGCATAGCGGCTTGGAGCGCAGCACCAAAAAAGAAGCCCCGCATTTTTGCGGGGCTTTGAAGTGTTGCTTGTATTGGAGCGAGCTAGTTTAAATTACATTCCAGGATATCCGCCGCCGTGCTCACCGCCGCCCGCCGGAGCTTTCTTGTCTTCCGGAACGTCGGAGACCAGAGCTTCAGTGGTCAGCATCAGAGCAGCGATGGAAGCCGCGTTCTGCAGAGCTGTGCGGGTGACCTTGGTGGGATCGATCACGCCGGCTTTAACCAGGTCCTCAAACTTGTCAGTCTGAGCGTTGTAGCCGTAGTTATTGTCTTTCGAGTCGCGGATCTTGCCCACAACGATTGCACCCTCTTCGCCGGAGTTGGCCACGATCTGGCGCAAAGGCTCTTCCAGGGCGCGACGTACGATTTCCGCACCGGTTTCCTCATCGTCATTCTTGAACTTGAGGTCATCCAGGGCAGACTGGCAACGGACCAGGGCAACGCCGCCGCCCGGGACAATGCCTTCTTCCACGGCAGCGCGGGTGGCGTGCATTGCGTCTTCCACGCGGGCTTTCTTTTCCTTCATTTCGGTTTCGGTCGCGGCGCCCACTTTGATCACGGCAACGCCACCCACCAGCTTTGCTAACCGCTCCTGCAGCTTCTCGCGGTCATAGTCGCTGGTTGCTTTTTCCGACTGCGCACGGATTTCACGGACGCGGCCTTCAATCTCAGAGCCCTTGCCTTTGCCTTCCACGATCGTGCAGTTGTCTTTGTCGATCGTGATTTTTTTGGCGCGGCCCAGGTCAGTGATCTCAATGCTTTCCATCTTGATGCCGAGATCTTCCGTGATGGCTTTTCCGCCGGTCAGGATCGCGATGTCCTGCAGCATGGCCTTGCGGCGGTCGCCGAAGCCAGGCGCTTTCACGGCGCAAACCTGCAGTGTGCCGCGCAGCTTGTTCACCACCAGGGTCGCCAGCGCTTCGCCATCTACGTCCTCAGCGATGATGAGCAGGGGACGGCCTTGCTTGGCCACCTGTTCCAGAATCGGGAGCAGGTCCTTCATGGTGCTGATTTTCTTTTCATTGATGAGGATGAGCGCGTCGTCAAGAATCGTTTCCATGCGCTCAGGGTCGGTCACGAAGTAAGGAGAGAGGTAGCCGCGATCGAACTGCATGCCTTCCACAACTTCCAGGCTCGTTTCCATGGTGCGGGACTCTTCCACGGTGATCACGCCGTCTTTGCCGACTTTTTTCATGGCTTCGGCAATGATGCGTCCAATGGTTTCGTCGTTGTTGGCGGAAATGGTGCCAACCTGGGCAATCATGTCGCCGCTGACGGGCTTGGAGAAGCTATCCAGGAAGCCCTTGCTGCGCTCGCCATCCTTGTTCAGGGTGCCGCAAATGGTGTTTACAGCGCGCTCAATGCCGCGCTTCAGGGCCATCGGGTTCGCGCCGGCGGCAACGGTTTTTACGCCGTCACGATAGATGGCCTGCGCCAGAACGGTTGCGGTGGTAGTGCCGTCACCGGCAACGTCGCTGGTTTTGCTGGCGACTTCACGCACCATCTGTGCGCCCATGTTTTCCAGGTGGTCGCCCAGTTCAATTTCCTTGGCCACGGTCACGCCGTCTTTGGTGACGGTGGGCGCGCCGAAGCTCTTTTCGAGCACGACGTTGCGGCCCTTGGGGCCTAGCGTCACGGTCACGGCGTCGGCCAACACGTTCACTCCGCGCAGGATCGCCTGGCGGGATTCTTCACCGTGCACAATAATTTTTGGCATTGTTGCAATCTCCTATCAAGGTTCATTGCGGAATTTTCCGCGGAAATATTTCGAACAAATAACTAATCTTTGCGGTTGGCCTTTAGGCGTCAGCTTGGAATGAACAGGCTAAGAGCTAAAGGCTAATGGCTGCCTTCTTACCGTCTTGCGGCGCCGGCCTTTTCGGGCTTTTCTGCGCTCTTGCTTGAGCCGCTCAGGATTCCGAGGATCTCGTCTTCCTTCATGATGAGCAGTTCTTCGCCATCAATCTTGATTTCCGATCCGGAATACTTGCCGAACAGAACGCGGTCGCCTTCTTTTACGGCGAGGGGAACGGTCTGGCCTTTTTCAAACTTGCCGGTTCCAGCAGCGATGACGATGCCTTCCTGAGGCTTTTCTTTTGCGGTGTCGGGGATGATGATGCCACCACGAACGGTCTCTGTTTCCTGAATCCGTTTGATGACAACGCGGTCATGTAGCGGGGTCAACTTCTGTGCCATGCGAAATTCTCCTTTCAAACTGTGTGCTCGAAATTATTGGGATTTTAGTAATGCTGTTTGGATCGATCAGTTTGCTAGCACTCATTGCTATCGAGTGCTAATTATGGGGTAAAGGCCGTAGGTTTGTCAATGGTAAAAGTTGAGTGACTTACGCTCATGCAGAGCGAATTTGAAGCAGGGAATCTTGTAGAGACGTAGCCTGTTACGTCTCTACGGGAGAGGTAAAATTCCTCGTAAGATTAAGAAAAAGCGGTTCTTAGGCTCGCGCCGGATCACCTTTTTCTACGTTTACGCCGAGATCAGTAAACGCTTTTTGCGCCTTCTTGGGATCAAATTTTCCGTCGCGTGCCAGCCGAGAAAGCGCTGCCGTGGCAATTGATTCGGCGTTGATCTCAAAGTGCCGGCGTAGATGCTCGCGGTTATCGCTGCGCCCAAAGCCGTCCGTTCCCAGTGTGACGAGCCTGGTGCCGAGCCAGGGAGCAAGCTGGTCTGGAACTACTTTCATGTAGTCGGAAGCGGCAATGATCGGGCCATCAACTTTATCCAGAACGGACAGCAAGTATGGCTGTTTCGGCTTCTCCGCGGGATGCAGGCGGTTCCAGCGATCCGCAGCCAGCGCTTCACGACGCAGTTCGTTATAGCTGGTCACGCTCCAGACATCGGCCTGAACGCCATATTTCTCAGCCAGAATGGATTGCGCCTTCAAAGCTTCATTCAAGATCGGGCCGCTGCCAAACAGCTGCACGGTAGCCTTCTTGCCTTCCGCCGTTTTGAGTTTGTAAATGCCCCTGATGATTCCTTCTTCGCAGCCGGCGGGCATCTCAGGCATTGCATAGTCTTCGTTGTAGAGCATGATGTAGTAAAAACGGTCTTCGCCTTCCTGGTACATGCGGCGGATTCCGTCCTGGATGATCACGGCTGTCTCATACACATAAGCCGGATCGTATGTCGCGCAAGTGGGCACCGTGGAAGAAACCACAATGCTGTGGCCGTCCTGGTGCTGCAGGCCTTCACCGGCCAGCGTGGTGCGGCCGCCGGTGCCGCCCATCAAAAAGCCTTTGCCGCGAGCATCGGCAAATGCCCAGATCAAATCTCCCACGCGCTGGAAGCCGAACATGGAGTAATACGTGAAAAAGGGAATCATTGGAATGCGGTAATTGGAATACGCAGTCCCAGCAGCGGTCATTGAAGCCATTGACCCGGCCTCAGTGATTCCTTCTTCCAAAATCTGTCCGTCTTTTGCTTCGCGATAATAGAGCAGCATGTCGACATCGTGCGGCTTATAAAGCTGGCCCTGGCTGGCATAAATGCCAACCTGCCGGATGATCGACTCCATACCGAACGTGCGGGCTTCGTCGGGAATAATGGGCACCACCAGCTTGCCGACTTTGGGATCTTTCATGAGGTTGCGCAGTATGCTCACGAAACCCATCGTCGTCGAAACCGCGCGGCCTTTCGATCCTTCCAGCGATTCCTTGAAAGTCTCCAGGCCCGGAGCTTCGAATCCGCGCACACCCTTGCGGGCGTCGCGCTTGGGCATGAATCCGCCTAGCTCTTTGCGCCGCTCCAGCATGTACTGGATCTCCGGGCTGTCTTCCGGCGGACGATAGGGCGCACCTTCCTGCGCTGCTTTGTCGGGAATAGGAATTTCAAAGCGCGAGCGGAAAGCTGTAAGCGCTTCGTCGGTCATCTTCTTTTCCTGGTGCGTGGCGTTGCGCGCCTGTGCCGACCCAAGGCCGTAGCCTTTGATCGTCTTGGCCAGGATCACCGTTGGACCGCCTTTGTGGTCCATGGCACGCTTGTAAGCGTTGTAAACTTTTTGTGGATCAAGACCGCCCCGCTGCAGGTGGAAAATCTCGTCATCAGTCCAGTCAGCCACCAGGGCCGCCGTCTCCGGATATTTGCCGAAAAATTCCTTGCGCACATAAGCGCCGTCTTTGGCTTTGAAGGCCTGGTATTCGCCGTCAACGCATTCTTCCATACGCTTGATCAACATGCCGGAGTGGTCGCGGGCCAGCAGCTCGTCCCAGCCGGAGCCCCAGAGCACCTTGATTACGTTCCATCCGGTGCCGCGGAAGGCAGCTTCCAGCTCATTGATGATCTTTCCGTTGCCGCGCACCGGCCCGTCAAGCCGTTGCAGGTTGCAGTTCACCACAAAGATGAGGTTATCCAGCTTCTCGCGGGCAGCCAGCGTTAATTGCGAACCCAGAACTTCCGGCTCGTCTGTTTCACCATCACCAATGAACGCCCACACTTTGCGCGGGGTCGGCTTGATCAAGCCGCGATTCTCCAGATAGCGCATGAAACGCGCCTGATAGATGGAGTTTAGCGGACCCAATCCCATCGAGACGGTAGGGAAGCGCCAGAAATTGGGCATCAGCCATGGGTGCGGGTAAGACGACAAGCCCGGCTTGTCTCGCAGCTCATGGCGATAATTCTCCACCTGCTCCTGCGTCAGTCGCCCTTCTAGAAATGCACGCGCGTAAACGCCCGGTGAGGCGTGTCCCTGGAAGTAAACAAAGTCGCCCGGTTCGTCGCCATAGTTGGCGTAGAAGAAATGGTTGTAGCCAACCTCAAGCAGCGTGGCCAGGGAAGAATACGTGGAAATGTGCCCGCCAATGCCGGGATCTTTCTTGTTCTGCCGGTGGACCATGGCCATGGCGTTCCAGCGGATCAGGCTCTTGATGCGGCGCTCCATGGCGCGGTCGCCGGGGTATGGCAGCTCTTCCTCCACCGGAATTGTGTTGACGTAAGGGGTATTCAGATGGACCGGAACGTCCACGCCGGACTGGTGGGCGCGACGCGTAAGGGCTTCCAGCAGGCGGGTACCCTGGCCAGGGCCTTCCTGGTCAATGACTTCGTCAAAAGCTTCAATCCACTCGAGGATTTCCTCGTGGTCAGGTTCAAGGGCTGCGGCGGGTTTGGCATTCATCTCTATAGTATGACGCGAACCACGCGCAATTTCCACTTCGGAACGGTGATGACAGTTGCATCAATGCGAAAAAGCTGAAGAAGAGGGCTTGCTGCCGGCAAATTTATTCGATGGCCTCTGCACCCAAATCCTAACCTGCCGCTGGACGATGGGTTGCCATCATCGCTCCTCTTCACTGATCTGCCATACCATTCCCCTTCCCTGCTATTGGTTTATGATCCTGGCGAGCGACAAGACGCTTGGACATCAGTCGCTCACGCAGGCGGTTGTGGAAAAAACGATGTGAGCGAGGTTCAGGGAGCGGAGAGTATTCAATTTCTGCGCGGAACAATTTCACGATACTGGCCTATCTCTATACCTGCGTCATCCTTGACGGACGTCATGCGAGTACGCGCTTTCGTAAGGGTGCGAGTGGGCCGAAAGGACCGTGCGTTTCTCAAGGGCTAGATGAAAAGAGAACCAACAAGAACGCTTTTAGACATGGTTGAACTCTCCGGCTTTTGCCATCCGGAGAATCTCATTCACCTTTTTGTCGGCGGCTCGGAATTGCATGGCGCCAAAGTCGGGCAGACAGACGACACCGATCTTTACGGTGTTTATGGCGAACAACCTGAACAAGCGCTTGGCCTTGATCCGAGCGAACACTTTATATGGTCTACCGCCGGGGATGAGCGCCGCAACGGGCCTGACGACGTTGACGTAACTCTCTATTCGCTTCGCAAGTGGGCCGACATGGCGGCCAAGGGCAACGCCACGGCTCTGCATTTTCTGTTTGCTGAACCGCAGGAAGTGGCGCCGGAGACATGGCGGAAGATTCAAGCAGAACGTGAACTGTTCCTCTCGCGCAACTCGGCCAAACAGTTTCTTGGCTTTGCGGACAATCAATTCAAGCGGCTCACTGGCGAGAAGGGAAGCGGCAAAAAAGGACAAAGGCCGGAGTACATCGGCAAGTTTGGCTATGACACCAAGGCCGCCATGCACGGCCTGCGGCTGCTTTATGAATGTCTGGAACTCATGTCGCATAAACGCATCACGCTCCCGCGTCCGGAAAAGGACTTGTTGATTGAAGTGCGTAGTGGAGAGTGGACTCTCGAACGGGTTCTGGCTCACGCTAAGACTTTAGCCAGAGAAGTGGAAGAGACGGTCGCTAGTTCGCCGCTGCCAGGGAGCGTTGATCGAGCCGCCATTTCACGTCTCGTGGCGCAGGTGCATCTGGAATTCTGGAGCAAACAATGAAGTCGTGGATCCCTATTTTCTCTTCGCCACTGCCTCCACATACTTCTTGAATTCCGCTGGCTTGTGCGGCGGCGCGATCTCAAAGGAAAGCTTCACTGTGCCTGGCTGGAGTCCTTCATAGCTCAATCTGTATCGTGGTGCGCCGGCGGCCTTCTCGCTCAACATCACAAGCTTCTTGCTCTCCGGAGAAAAGCTGACTCCATGATGGATCACGTGGCCTTCACTGTCACTGTAGAGGGCCTTTGTTGCTCCGCCTTCGTGATAACCAATCATCAGGTCGTCATGCACGATTGCCGGACGTCCGTTCGCCGGAGGATATTCTGCATGGTTCTTTCGCACAGAACCTTCCCGCCCAAGTCAGGAGCCAAAGTGAATCCGCCGGCGCTGGCCGATCCCGGCACTCCGCTGCTCTCTGCTGAAACCCACTCACCTATGAAAGTTCCAGTCGGCCCAATCATTGTTGGAAGTTTGCAAAGGCGGCGGCAAACACGAAGAGCGACGCCATAAGCAAAGCTGGTCCGGTTGTAATTGGGCGTGTTGAAGAGCGACCCCGTAGCAACATTTGCGCTCCTTTGTGTCCTTTGTGGTTCCGAATTATACTTGTCTGCATGTCGATCTTTCGTGTCTTTGGCGATCTGGCTGGCATCGCGAAGGGAATGTCCGTGACCCTGCGGGAGATGTTTGCTCCCACCATTGTTGAGGATTATCCCAACAAGAAGCTGCCCAATGAGGGCGCGGTTTTTCAAGAGCGTTTCCGAGGACTGCATGAGTTGCAGCGCGATGAAAACGGCCTGGAAAAGTGCGTTGCCTGTTTCCTTTGCGCGGCCGCGTGCCCCTCAAACTGCATTTACATTGAAGCCGCAGACAATACGGAAGAGAAGCGCATCAGCGGCGCCGAACGCTACGCCAAGGTCTATAACATTGACTATAACCGCTGCATTTTTTGCGGTTACTGCGTTGAGGCATGTCCCACGGACGCCATTACGCACGGCCACGGCTTCAAGCTGGCCACGTTCAACGCCAGCAACCTGGTCTATCGCAAAGAAGCCCTGCTGGTTCCCGTGCCAGCCAATGCAGGTCAGCCACTAGCGCCGCAAGAGCCGGTCGTGGTGCCGGAAAAGCGAGCGTAGCAAGATCGCCGAGATGCGCGAGAGAGCGGTCATCGCGCGTGATCGCAAGCCCCCGGTGGCGATACAACCTGGAATGGAAAAATCGCACCCTCAAGCTTTTTACACAGGCGGCTTGACATCACCGGAGCGCCCCTTTTTATTGACAGAGCAGCAGTTCTGCTCAACAATGATCGGCACATACCCAAACCTTTTCAATGGAGATAACTATGTCTGAAGCGCCGCACGATGGCGGAAGCCCGGTAGTGCGCAATATTTTGATGGTAGCTGGAGTAGTGTATTTGATCGGCACGGTGATCTTTATGGTTATGGCGCAGGGCCGCATGAATGACCTGGAGAAAAAGCAGGCCGCGACGCAGGCGGAGCTGACCAAGAAGATGGCCGAATCCAACGCCCAGATGAAGGCCCAACTCAACGTGCTGGCGGACCGCGCGGGAATGAACCACAAAGAATTGAGCAAAAAGGCCCAGGAACTCCAGGCCAAAGAACTTGAAACCGCGACTCGCCTGAAAGCCGATGAAGAGACCACCAAGCAGCAGATTGGCGCCGTGAATAATGAAGTAACCGGCGTAAAGGGTGAGGTGGTAAAGGTGAGCGCGGACGTGACCGATACGAAGAACGATCTGGCCGTGACCAAGGGAAAACTGGACCACGCCATCGGCGATCTGAACAAGCATAGTGAGTTGATTGCCACGTCGCATGATGAGCTGGAGATGCTCAAGCATCGCGGCGACCGCGATTATTTTGAGTTCACGCTGCACAAGGACAAGACGCCTACGCATCTCTCAATCGTGAGCCTGCAACTCAAGAAGACTGATCCCAAAAAGAGCAAGTTCACGCTGTATGTGCTGGCGGAAGACAAGAAGATCGAGAAAAAGGACCGCACCATCAACGAGCCGCTGCAGTTTTATACCGGGCGCGACCGCGCTCTGTTTGAAGTGGTGGTGAACAGCGTGGACAAGAACACGGTGACCGGATATCTTTCGACGCCGAAGAACGTGGCTACGACGCAAATGCCGAGCCACACGCCGAGTTCGCAGTAAACCCAACCCTTACCACGGATAACACTGATGACACTGATTTACACGGATCAAAAAAGTTCAATTAGGACTATTTTGAAGTTTGTGAATCCGCGTTATCCGTGGTGAGATTTGCTTTTTGGGGTAGTGGCTCAGTTTGAATTGAGCCGCTATCGCTTTTGTGTAAAGCCACGCGAATCAGCGTTTCTTGCGCTGTTTTGCAAGCTGCTTTTTTCGTTCTTCGGCTTGAAGGAACACGTCGTCAGGATCGCGAATTTCTTTTTCCCAGCGTTGCCTTACTTTTCCGTGCCGGCCCCAATCGTCAAGCTCAAGCTGGTGCAGGTCTTCAAGAAACTCCTGGTTAAATTCTGCCTGCAGCTCCTGAGTGAAACTCGGAAAGAGTTTTGCTGTTTTCGATTTGAACAGCCCGGTTTTTTGAAGGGTTTGAAGATGCTGGAGGATTCCAGCAAAGGCCATGTTGAGAGATGACAGAGTTTCGTAAACGCCAGCCTTTGGGTACCATCAAGGGCAGCCATGGGTCGCCTTTCTAGTGAAGGTGATTTGTGGTCAGGGCTGCGTCGGTGCTTGTAACACTGGCGTGGCCCGTCTCTCTTTATAGTCGCGCGGTGAATGAGGATGCAACCAAAAAGCGAAGCGATATAAAGAAACGCATAAAGTTAAGCGGCGGCCGAAGATCGTTAAGCGGAATTTTTTGCAGCGGCGCAGATTTGCTCTGATCAACGCAGATA
>DAHUXR010000130.1 GCA_027307045.1 Acidobacteriaceae bacterium | reverse complement strand
TTTCGCCCCCGGTGCTCTAGCGAGGGCAGCTGGCTTAATCCAAAAGTCGCCGATTCAAATCTTTCCTTCCGGCCTCGTCATGCGGAATTGAATCAGGTAATAAGAATATTCATCGCGCAATATCCAGACGTCCATGCGAGAGGAACCATGCCCACAGTTCATTCAATGAAAATACCCGTCCCGAAAGATTGGCAGGAGTTCGAGAGCCTGGTTCGCGATGCGATGATACTTCGCTGGAACAGCCCGAACCTCCAGAAGAACGGACGGACAGGGCAAGCACAGCAGGGTGTAGACGTGTGGGGTCCCGATGAGATTGGCCGGCGCGTCGGTATTCAATGCAAGCGTTACAACTGTCCATTGACTCTGAAGGATGTGGTGGAGGAAGTCGCCGAAGCCGAGAAGTTCAAAGGTGTATTCTCCGCGCTATTTCTTGCCACGACGACAGATCACGATTCGACTCTGCAAGCGAAGGTGCGCCAGCTTTCCGATCAACGGGTGGCTCAAGGCAAGTTCGCAGTTTCAATCATGTTCTGGGACGAGATCATTGCGAGCCTCGCGCTCAACCCTATCGTCTTTAAGACGTACTATCCGATGATTCGACCTCCCAGCATGGAGGCGGTCGATAAGCGACGCATTCTTGCTGCGCTGGACCTTGGTTTCTACGGTGCTGACCTCTGGCAATACGTCGTTCTCATTCGCGGCGAGATTGGCCTTCTCAGCCAGGAAGATCCGGATCAGATCAGCGCCATCGTGAGAGTGCTGGAAGTCCAGAGCCGCATACTCTTCGCACCTCAAGACGCGGATCATCTCAATGAGTCACTACAGGGAGCGCTCGCCGGTTGCACGAAGCCGATGCCCAAAGAGGCGGACTGGAATGAGGTAGAGTTTCATGCGAAGCGCGTGTCTCAGCGGATCAGGACCGCCAACTCTCTGCTGTCTGTACAAGAGTCGAATGTGCTCAACCTTGGGCTCCAATTGGGGACGATCTACCACCATGCTGACGACGTTCCCGAAGAGACAGTTCGAGCCAAGGTCGAAAAGAAGGTGCGGGCAATCCTACCGAACGTACTCGATTCCGAAATCGCCGAAGCCTTTGAGCACGCGAAGGACGTTTGGGGCGGCTACTCTTGGGCAAACCGCATCTGCTCGTTCGTGGAACACGAACTGAGATTCGGTGCCTGAAGATATCTGCTTGCGATTTTACCCAGGCGCCCCCCGGTGCGATAATTCAGACCATGTCTCAGAGCTCAAAGTCTTTACGTCCGGGCAGTGCGGATCGAAAGAGAAAGCGCGATCGACGCATCGCCTCGCTGTCACTCGATCTGATACCGCAGAAAATCGGAGAACTACGCGCTCTTTGAACCAGGCGCTCCTCGCCGGAGAACTGCATGACGCAATCATCCTCTGTCTCAAAGAGTCCAAACTTATGCCGACGACGGTTCTCCTCCGCAGTCTAATTGCCCCTTGTGTCTTAGGAATCTGGCTGCTCAGATATGCGAAAGACGAGGAGGTGCGCGATAGCGTCGCCAACCTCAGCACACCGGAAATCGTAAAGAATGTTCTCGTCGGGAAAGATCAGAACATGTTCGCCTTCGTTTTTGAGGAGGTGAAGGGCACCGATCATCAGTTCTACCGGGATGTGCTCCATCCCTCGATTCACGGAGACGCGCTGCATATCGCGATGAGGCTGCGGGACGAGAAATCACGAAGAACGTGGGTTCACAAGGTCATTTTCCATACGAACCACGTCTATGTGCATTTCATGTTGCAGTTCGCGGAGAGCGGTCTCGTTCCGGCGCAAATGCACGAATATTTCAACAACGAAAGCCTGAAATCGCTCCAGATGATGACAACGCTCCTAAACCACCCCGACTGGAAGGGTACGAATGAGTGTCTTTCTGAGTAATTAAACCTTCGAACTCCCGCTGACCAACTGCAAAAAGCACCTTTTAGTCCAGTTTTGCGAAAATAGCGAAATGGGTATGGTCACAAGTGATTAAATCCAAAGGAGAAAGGATATGGTGCGCCCGGAGAGATTCGAACTCCCGGCCTGTTGCTTCGGAGGCAACCGCTCTATCCAGCTGAGCTACGGGCGCACAAGGATGAGACTCAGATAGGGTATCATTTTCGCCTGCCAACGCGAAGCGCGGCCCGCAACATCCGCGCAAACACGTAACAAGTTGGCAGCGGGTCGCGCCAGCTCCAGGTAAGATGAAAATCCGCCAGCCAGAATGAGCGCCCGATTCGGAGCAAGCGGCCCGGAACCTCAACCCATCTTACCTGTTGCCCCCTGATATCCTGGCCCAGCCTCGTCAGGTCGCCGGAGGACCAGACACCACGGCGAAGAGGATAGATCGAATCATTGGACGGCCGGCTGCTCGCGATCTGACGGCGGTATGCCGCAAGTTCCACCGCCATAGCAGGAAAGTCGTAATCGCAGTAGTAGGGAACGGCGCATGTTGCATCAAGCCTTGGGTTGATCTCCAGTAAAGACGTGGTACCGCGCGCCTCATCCACCAGAAATTGGACGCAACCCAGCCCGGAGTAGCCCAACTCCCGGATGAGCCTGGCGGTGTAATCCTTCAGCAAAGGCGTCGGAGGAACCGCTTCACCATCCACTCCGTAGCCAGTGTAGTCCGGCCGGTCAGTACGCAGCACGCGCTGCTCAAAGTAAGCCAGCAGATCGCCTTGGTCGGCGAGGAAATGGCAGTTGTAGCGAAGTCCGCTCGAAAACCTCTGCACGATGAGCGCTGCATGCCCCATAGGCCACGACGGAAGCTTGCGCGGGAGTTCATCGCGGTTGTACAAAACAACCGCTTTCTGGCCCCGAAAATCAGGGAGCGAGCAGACGGGCTTCACCACACAAGGAAAGCCGATGCATTCTGATTTCGCCATTAATTCCTGCAGGGACCCGGCAAGACGAAATTCCGGTACAGGAAGCCCGAGCCTGATAGCCAGTTCGTAGAAGGTGGCCTTATTGAGACAGGTCAGGACCGTGGTGGGATCGGGCATGATGAGCATTGTCGCCGGAGGCAGCTCAGTGAAATGGCGCTCCAACACGGACAGCTCCCTTTCCCCGATCGGGAAGATGACAAAAGGAGCAGTACGCGATTCCGCGAAGGTCGAAAGCGCCGCCATGAACCTCTCGCCGTCGCAATCAATGTCGGGGTGCTCCCATATTTCCTCGATGTAGCGCGAATACCGAGGGAACGCATCCGGTTCAGACCGTCCGAGGATCACCCTGTACTTGGCCCGAGCGAGAGAACGAATCACGGTTAGAGTCTGCCGATAGCTGCCAATAACCAGCACTTCGACCCGGGAAGTTGCCACCCGCTTGCCCTTTCCCCTTGGAGCGGCGGCGCCAGAAGGGCCGGCCGCTGTTATGTATGTGAGATAGTCCTAATGATACCAAACCAGTCTTCCAGCGAACCAAAACACCTGGGGGCGGCGTAACGGCCATCGCAGAGTTTAGCCCCTCACGACTTCATCCCAACGCGAAGCCCAGCTACGCTTGCCTACGGAGCAAACGCGCAATTTCACTCTCTTTGCTTTTACCACTTGCCACTTTGATGACGGACTTCTAGTATCGTCTGTTTGCCTTATGGGCTAATCTTTGCTGCCGACTCAAACCATGCTGCCAATTCAAACCATTGCTGACAAACTGAAACTTCCTGAAGATTACTTTGAACCCATTGGACGCCACGGCGCCAAGCTGAAGCTGGATATCCTTTCTGATCCGGCCTTTCCGCGCCGAGGCAAGCTTATCCTGGTGACGGCGACCACGCCGACCGCATCCGGTGAAGGGAAGACCGTTACTTCCATTGGGCTCACGCAGGGGCTGGAGCGCATTGGCCGCCGGACGATCATTACGTCGCGCGAGCCGTCTCTGGGGCCGGTATTCGGCATGAAAGGCGGGGCGGCCGGCGGAGGCAAATCGCAGATCGAGCCCAGCCAGAAAATCAATCTGCATTTTCATGGCGACTTCCACGCCATTACCACGGCGCACAACCTGTTGGCCGCCCTGATTGATGCGCATGTGTTTCACGGCAACGAACTTGACTTGGATATCAACCAGATTACATGGCCGCGCACCATGGATATGAATGACCGCGCTCTGCGGCGCATTACCATTGATATTGGTGAGAAGAAAGGCGCGCTCACGCGCAATAGCGGTTTTGTGATTACCGCCGCTTCAGAAGTCATGGCCATCATGGCGCTGGCCAGCGGCTTTGAGGACTTGCGCCGGCGATTGGATGCGATTGTGGTAGGGGTAACGCGGGCAGGCAAGCCGGTGCGCGCCGCCGATCTTGGCGCTACGGGCGCGATGATGGCGTTGCTGAACGAAGCCATCATGCCTAACCTGGTGCAGACTACGGAAGGCACTCCCGCAATGGTGCACACAGGGCCTTTCGGCAACATCGCGCACGGTACCAGCAGCGTGATCTCACACAACATGGGAATCCGGCTGGCGGACTATGTAGTGAATGAAGCCGGTTTCGCGGCCGATCTGGGCGCGGAAAAATATTTTGACATCGTCATGCGCTCGTCGGGCATTGCTCCCGCCTGCGCCGTGCTGGTCACGACCGTGCAGAGCCTGCGCAACCAGGGCGAAGGCGATCTGGACCGCGGCGCGCCAAATCTTGTTCGCCACATCCAAAATCTCAAGCAATTTGGCGTGCCGACCGTGGTGGCCATCAATCGGTTCCCAAAGGATACTGAAGCGGACTTAAATCGGCTGGCGGAATATTGTGCGCAGCAGGGTGCAGTCAGTGCGTTGAGTGAGGCTTTCACCAAAGGCGGCGACGGCGCGACGGCGCTGGCGCAAAAAGTTGTGGAGACCGTCGAAAAGAATCCCAATCCCAACGTGCAGCCAATTTATGCGCTGGCAGATTCGCTGGAAAACAAGATTGCGAGCGTCGCCACCAAAATCTACGGCGCGGCGGGAGTCTCTCTGAGTGACAAGGCACGCGCCAAATTGCAGCAGTTCAGTGGCTGGGGATTTAACGGGCTTCCTGTGTGCATCGCCAAGACCCAGTACTCATTCTCCGATAATCCCAAGCTGCTGGGTGCGCCCACAGGATGGACGCTCAACATTACAGACGCATCGCTTTCCGCCGGTGCGGGTTTTGTTGTGGCGATTGCCGGCAACATGATGCTGATGCCGGGTTTGCCAAAAGTCTCGCGCGCCGCCAGTGTCGACGTGAACGCAAAAGGCGAGATCCTGGGAGTTTAGCCGCGTCAATTCCAACCCTTGGACGTGGCCGGTAATGGCGGAACCGGAGATTGAGCCGTTTCGTACTAGTTGTTAGAGGCGCTTATGTTCAGCTTTTTGCTTTGGTGCATCCTTTTGGTAATGTGCTGGCCGCTGGCCCTGCTGGGGTTGGTGCTTTATCCGTTCGTCTGGCTAGTGCTGCTGCCTTTCCGGATTGTGGGCATTGCCGTGGGCGGAGTGCTGGAACTGGTGAAAGCGATTATTTTCCTGCCGGCGAGGGTATTGCGAGGACGTGTCCGCGCTTAGCGGCGAATTGATCCGGGAACTTAATAGGAAGTTTCGGTGTGCGAGACTACTTTCAAGGGCGGATTGCCCATGGCAACGTCAATGGCCTGGCAGCTATAGGAGATCGTAAATGCTGGATTTCCTCCGGCGTTGGTATTGGTGTTGGTCAAAACGAATTGCGTCATTGCCTGCAGCATCAAGGCCCCATTGATGGATCCCGTCGCTCCTGAGTTAATGACGAATTGACCCGATGGAGACGATGACGATGACCGCACCATCACAATTCCGGTCCATTGCAACTTGGAGTTTATTTCAAAATCATTGGGTACTTGCAAAATACCAAACCCGGTCAGGTTGGCATTCAGTTTCAGGCTGCTGTCCGCGATAATCAGGACCGCAGGCTGAGTCAATGAGCCATAGACTTGCGTTGGGTCAAGACTTGTTGATGCAAGCTCGTAGTAATTGGTGATTGACGCTTTGCGGGCAGCAATATAGTCAAGCACCGCCTGGTTCTCATCCGCGACAATATTGGGAGTCTGGGATTGATAGACCGCGGAATCCCGTGAGTTCCCGGGATTACCCGCAAAAAGAGGTGGCTGATTGAGCGTCGGCAATGAAAGATCAAGGTTTGTGTAGCAACTCTGCGTCGCTGTGCTGCAGTCGCCTGTTGGTGTCGGCGTAGGTGTGGGTGTGGGAATGGGAATGGGAGTTGGTGTAGGAGTGGGGGTCGGAGTAGGAGGCGGATTTTTGTGGTCGTCGCCGCCGCCACTGTTGTTGCTGCCGCTGTTCGAAGTCGATATTGGAGTCGGCGTCGGAGTCGGGGTAGGCGTTGGTGTAGGTGTTGGAGATGGTGTAGGCGTTGGTGACGCAGCTGTAGTGAATTGGGGGGTCGCGCCTGTTCCGCGCACCCAAGCCAGCAGCGGCGTGCAAGGATTACTGGCTAAAACGCTGCTTCCATCGGCATTGCAGGAGCTATTGGCATTCTGTACAAGAGAGAGTCGCAGGCCATTTAGCGCGCTTTGCAAAGATGTTGTGCCTTGAGGAGTATTCGAGGCCAGCGCGGCTACCGGCGAACAGGCGGTGGGAGGCGCTCCGGCGACGGTATGAACTCTGCCGTCGATGCTGATTGCCGGAATCAGCGTGTTATTAGGAGCTGGAGTAACGTTAAAAGCTGCAGGAATGGGAGTGGTGCTGGTAGAACTCCCAACCTCTATCGTGACCGCCGCAGGCGGCCGAATCGATGAGCCCACCACCTCAGCGCGCAACAGGTTTCGCGTGCCTTGTGCCATAGCCAGGGAAGTGAGCATGTAAACCGGCTGCATTCCATTGGCATCGCACGCCGGTGTGGCGCCGCCAGGAGATAGCTGTTCGGTTTCGCCGTCCCAGCAAACGCGCGTATCCAGTGTTGCGGGATCGCCTTTCTGGTCGACAAAATAAGGCGCGGTGATCCGGTTCGTCTTCATGTTCACGCGCACCCATTTATAGCCCAAAGGAACGGCTGTGGGAGAGGCGCTGGGCGCCGCATAGCGCGAGGCCAGCATCCAGTTCGGCGTAGCGGGAACTGCCGTGCACCTGGAGTCTCGAATGGTTACGCCTGAGTTGTAATCATGGCAAAGCTGGACGTCGAAGTACGGGCTGGCCGGGTCAGTCGGATCAACCGTTTCTCCGCCTTCCGGGTTCAGCACATACAACACGCCGTTCGCATTACCGGCAATGTCCGTTGGAAGGTGGTCCGCCAATCCGGTTGGTGAAGTACTGGATGAAGGATAGCTGATCCTGTCACGCATTTCTTCCAGGCCGGAGTGGGCTGCGTAATAGGAGCGCAGGCTGCCGCCATAGTTGGCGTCGATGCGTGTTTCAGTGGTGGAAGAAAGGACCATGCAGAGACTAATGCCAGAGAGCAGCAAAAGCGCGAACAAGGCCAGCATCAGGGCCATTCCCCGTTCGTCCCGCCGCGTCATTCTTGACATGATCTTCGCCATTAGTAATTCAACCTCGAACTTGCCGACATTGACGTTCGCAGAAAATTGCCAGTCTGAGGATCGCGCTGATTCGTAAGCAGACTAAGATTGATTTTTACCGTTCTGATTGAAGCTAAATTTGCAATGCCCTGGAGCGTAGATCTGTCACTACCGGTACTGAGGTCCACCGGATTTCCGTTCTGGTCGTAGTACGCAAACAGGTTTTCACCGGATTGGCCTGCACCAGTACCGGGAGGAAAGACCTGTTGAGTTTCGGTATAAAAGGGATTGGTCGGCTGACTGAATGAATCGGCCTCTATTTTTGGCTGCGCGCTTCTGCGGATACATGGGCAGTTGGGGTCATTGGGATCGCTGGCCACGTAAGAAATATCGACGCTCTCAACCGCGCCGTCATTGTTGACGTCGCCTTCCATAAGTATCTCCGTCGGCGAAACTCGTATCAGCCCGTAGGCTACAAGAAGCTGCCGCTGGGGATTCGCATACATGCCGGGGCCGGGATATCCCGCCATGTGCAAGTCATGTACCGTCTGGTTCACAAAGTCCCGGGATTGCTGGGTCAAGTCCACATTCACGGCTTCTGAAGCTGATTTTTTCTGCATCGAGTTAATCTGTTCAAATACCGCACCGGTGACAGTACCCAGAATCGCCAGGCTAACCAGCACTTCCATCAGGGTAAAACCTGCTTTTGCGCTGCATTTGGCGTTAGTTCTGGCAATCGACCGGCGGGAGTGGGCCATACTCAGAAGTTCCCCCTTAATTGACGAAGCGTATAAGGCAGCATGAACTGAGTCGCTCCGGCTGTGACCAGCGGTTTGGCGCTCACCGTCACCAACTGCGTAGCCGGGGTTGGGCCGGGATCAATTCGCCAGCGGACGTCAAATCCAACGTTCCCGCCGCTGGAGCACGTGACATAAACCATTGAGTAATTCGCGATAGTTGGCTGTGAGAAATCGATGCTTCCCGAAAAAGCTCCGGTATCAATCAAGGCAGGGCTGCCCCCCGCGGCTGGCACGGCGGTCTCAATAGTATGCGGCGTTCCTGCGCAGTCTGTAAGCGTGGTTTGGGTGTTTCCCGCGGCTGTTGGAATGGCCGCAATCCTTTCCATGGTGCTTTGTGCCAGAAGAATTGCAGTGGAATGCAACTTTGAGCGTCCATCATTCGCGCTGGCCACGGCAATCACCACGATGCCGCCAAGCAGCCCCACGCCCAATACCGCCATGGCGATCATGACTTCGATCAGGCTGAATCCGCGCGACATCCTTGCCCCTTTGGCCCCATGAATTTTGCGATCTGCATTCATATAGTGTCTTAGAGCCACGTACCGTTTCCGTTTCCTGAAGGAATAAATATCCAGGTTTTGACTCGGCCTGTCGGGCTTACGGTGACGGCGGCATACATCACATCTCCGTTCGCGCGCAAAAGTTGCAGGTGCTGCACCCATCCAACCGCCGTGCAAGGTCCGATGGGTGAAGAGCGCTGGCAGGGTAATCCCACTGCGTTCCAGGTTAGGTTATTGTTCGGTGCGCCGAGCTGCTCCGTGACAATAGCGCGATAGGGTAGCTGGTTTTCCAGCGGGACCGGCACACCAAGGTTGCTCACCTTAACTTGCGCGGGAAATGCGGTCACAGGGTCTCCGGCACTGCAGGCTCCGTCTCCATTCAGATCTACGCAGACCTGTGCGGGCGAAATACCGGGTGGAGAAATGAGCACCTGAAACGAAGTATCTTTCTGGGTAGCGCGGATGCGCGCATCCTGGTAAGCCGCTGCCAGTGCCTGGGCAGATCCTTTAATCCGGGAAGCATCAATGGCGCGGGTGAGGTTCGGAATGGCCATGCCGCCCACCACCAGAATGATTGTGACCACTATAATCATTTCTGCCAGCGTAAAGCCCGACTGTAAGGCGAGCTTTGCCCTTGATTTGGCCATTGACTTCACGATTCCTCTCACCTTCCCCTTCGCAGCCGTTTACGCAAAAACTTCACTTCAACTCGCTCTTACTTTACGGATCATCCGGCACATGGAGACTTTGCCAACTTTAGCGTGGCGCGCCCAAAATTGGTGTCTGACCAGATGACTTGTGTGAGTGAACTTTTGTACCGCAACATAGTATCCCAGTCAGGAACACTGCTTCTAAAAAAACCATGTAAACCGATGAAAATAAACCAATTATTTTTATTTTGATCGAGTCCAAAAAGCGCCTGTTATTGGGAGTTCCGGCCATGGGCCAAAGGTCACATGGGTGCTGTGACCTAATGGACAGTGTCCTTTAGGTCACTGCCCCTATCGGAATGCCAAAGCGAAGAGTATGCGATTTTCTGCAAAATCAACCACTATTGAAGTTTTCGCCTTATCTTTGGAAACACCTTTCGGATCTATTGTGCAAATGAGTTGGTTAGTTCCATTTTGGAACTAACTTTTCCCAAATTGGTACCCGCCGATGGAAGGGAATCGATGCTTCGGTCGACCCGATTACTGATTCAGCATGGACAAAACTAGCGATCCATCTCATACGCGATGGTGAGCCACTTCTTCACTTCAGAATCAATATCTTTCATTGACGTTATCTCGATCCGGTGCGTGATGCGGTCCTTTTTCGCAAGCCCTCCGGTATCGATGAGCCGTTTTGGAACTTTGGTGTCCTTGAGCGCCAGTCCAAGGTCGATTCGGGTGCGATTGGTGGGCTTGATCTGCGCGAATACGTGCTTGCGGTAGAGCGGGACCATCGTCTGGCAGGGACAGACTTTCACGTCCGTGCCCATGCTGCGTCCCAGCGCCATAAGTTCGTTACAGATCGGTCGCAGAGGTTCCTTTGCGCCCGCATACATGTTCTCCACAAACTCTTCCGCTTGCCGCAGGTAAGTTTCAGGATTTCCGTCATCGCCTTTCCCTACAGAATTTTCGGCGATCCACGATGCGTAGTTCATTCCCAATCCGTGCTCTGCCTTGAGCCATGCGCGGCGCTCCTTCTCCGTCGCCGGCCCGCTCTTTTGCACCAGCTTGACCCATTCTTCCAGCGTCCGGTTGGTTCTCTGCTTTAAGGCCGTGAGTGAACTCTGGTACATGCCAAGGCTGGGATGGACGTCGTACGTTGCAGCGGTGGGCCGTTTCTTTTTGGCGGGCATGTTTATCTCCGGGGCGGCATTTTAGTCCGTCGCATCATGGCAGCAAAGTCTAAATATCTTCAAGCATTTAGATCGTCTTACGATTAATTCTTCCATTTTTCTGTCACCAAAGCGCTTCTGGTAACTCAATGCCATCTGAAGAGCTTTTCCGGAAGCCTTTCAATACCCCCGATAGCTGAGGCCCCAAATCCGTGAAAAAGATCAGATTCCCTCTAATGATTGCCGTTGCGCTTATTGGCGCTTTTACTCTTTACTCTGAACAAAAGCATCAGTCACTTGCCGAGCAGGGCAAAAATATTTTCCGCAATGACACCTTTGGCGACCAGGACTTCTGGGGCGGCGCGCTCCAGTTGCACACGGCCATTGAAGGCGCGCAGCACGGCGGCGTTGGACCTGGCGTATCTCCGGCGACGGCGCTGGCCGTTGGGCTGAAAGTAGATCAGGATGCGCTGCCTCCTGCGCTGGTCCAGCAAATCCAGGATGGAAAAGTCGACCTCAATGATCCAGCTGTGACTCTGGCGTTGCTGAAGTTGAATGCCGTTATCGGCGTTACTGGATTTTTCAATCCCGATGGCACGCTTAAGTCCATGGGCATACAGTGCGCGCTCTGCCACTCTACGGTAGACAACGCATTTGCTCCCGGCATTGGCCATCGTCTGGACGGCTGGGCCAACCGCGACTTGAACGTTGGCGCCATTGTTGGCCTCTCTCCCAACCTCCAGCCCGTTGCCGATGTTCTGGGCGTGGACGTTGCAACCGTCAAGACTGTTCTTGCAAGCTGGGGACCGGGCAAGTTTGACGCGGAGCTCTTCATGGATGGAAAAGCTTTCCGTCCCGATGGCAAGACCGCCGCGACACTCATTCCTCCGGCCTTCGGGCTTGCGGGCGTGAACCTGCATACCTATACCGGTTGGGGCTCCGTGCCCTACTGGAACGCCTTCGTCGCCAACCTGGAGATGCATGGCAAAGGCAACTTCTTTGATCCGCGCCTGGACGATGCCGCCAAATTTCCCGTGGCTGCCAAGAACGGTTTTGGGCACGTTACCAATGCCGACGACCAGATTACTTCCAAGCTGGCAGCACTTCAGTTCTATCAGCTCTCCCTTCCTGCTCCGGCAGCGCCTCGGGGTAGTTTCGATCGCGCTGCTGCAAAGCGAGGCAAGGCAGTCTTCAATGGCAAAGGCCAGTGTTCTAGCTGCCACGTCCAGCCGCTGATGACTGAGCCAGGATGGAACATGCATCTGGCTTCGGATGTCTGCGTTGACGATTTTCAGGCCAGCCGTGCGCCAGATGACCGCTACCGCACAACGCCTCTTAACGGCCTGTGGACACATACCAAAGGCGGGTTCTACCACGACGGTCGCTTTGCCACCTTGCTGGACGTTGTGGATCACTATGATTCCTGCAAGGGCCTTGGGTTGAGCACGGCTGAAAAAACGGATCTTGTTGAATACCTGAAGTCATTGCCTGATCGCGATCACGATGGAGATTGAGACCAGGGTTCTAATTTTGAGTCGAGGAGCGGAGCAAATCCGCTCCTCGATTTTCTTTTTAGCGCATCCATAACTTCGCTATACTGCTGCGGTTATGCCAGCCGCCAAAGCCGCAAAAAACAAGCCCGTAAAAAAGAAGACATCCGCCGCCACCAAGCCTTCTAAGCCGGACTTGGCACCGGTCTTCACCGCGCTGCGCAAGCTTCTGGAGAGCTACCTCGGCTATCTGACCGTCCAGACCGACAAGCCGGGAAACTACCACCTTGAAGCGCCATCCATCCTCCATCGCAAAAAGCCGCTTTACTTTGCCGGCGTGCGGACGGGAAAGAATTACGTGAGCTTCCACCTGCTGTATATGTATTACCATCCCGCGGCAAAGAAAGCGCTTTCCCCGGCGCTCAGCAAACGCATGCAGGGCAAGGCCTGC
Organism: Acidobacteriaceae bacterium; assembly: GCA_027307045.1. GTDB lineage: Bacteria > Acidobacteriota > Terriglobia > Terriglobales > Acidobacteriaceae > Angelobacter. The sequence goes on along the minus strand of DAHUXR010000130.1, from coordinate 436 downwards.
TTTAACTTCACCGCTGTCGATGAAGATTGCTTTGCCGAGCTTGGCCGCCTGATCGGCGACGGGCTGAAAATATATAAGAGCGAAAAGTTTCAGCAAACCATCAAAAACATGCAGTAAGGTGCTTTATGGAACTTACCGCCACCCGCGAACTTCCCGCTCTCTGGGACAACGATTACTGGGAAAAAGTCCGCCAGCGCACGCTTAGAGTCATCGCCTGCATTCCTCCGGAGAAATTTGACTGGCGTTATGCTGAAGGCAAATTCAGCTTTGCCGATATCATTCGCCACCTGGCCACCATCGAGCGCTATATGTACGCGGAAAACGTTCAGTTCAAGCCCAGCCGTTATCCCGGCCACGGGCCTGAGCTTGCCGACGGCCCGGAAAACGTGATGGCCTTCTTCCACCGCCTGCATCAGGAGTCGATGTCCATCTTCAG
>DAHUXR010000012.1 GCA_027307045.1 Acidobacteriaceae bacterium | reverse complement strand
GTGATGGAAGAAGTGCTGGGCAAATGGGACCCGCAGCAGATCATGTGTTCATGGAAGTTGAACCGCGCGATAGGCGACCATCTGAAACACCATGCCAAGGGGCGGGGCATTTTGAAATCGGCGTATGAGAAAAACGTTCCCGTTTTTGTTCCGGCATTTACCGATTCAGAAATGGGGCTGGATGTGGCGCTGAATAATCGCATGCGCGCCAGAGAAGGCAAGCCGCAGTTGCGCTACGATCCGTTTCTTGACCTGAACTACTTTGCGGAAACGCTGTTGCAGCAGAAGAAATTGGGCATCTTGACCATTGGCGGCGGCGTGCCGCGAAACTGGGCGCAGCAATTTGGGCCTTACTGCGAACTGCGGGTGCGTCGCGCGGGAGAAGATGTCCCACTCAAGCGCTATCACTACGGCGTGCGTATCTGTCCTGAGCCGGTGTATTGGGGCGGCCTTTCAGGGTCGCCCTATTCAGAGGCTATTTCATGGGGTAAGTTCGTTCCGCCGGATGAAGGTGGTCGCTTTGGCGAGGTTTTTATCGATGCCACAGTCGGATTGCCGATCATGTGCGCGGCGGTATTTGAGCGCCTGGGGAAGGGCTACAAGAAGCCGAGATTAAAGTCAGGAAAGCCTTAATACAGACCAAGGACGGCTCTCCAAAGAGGCCAAGCTAGGTAAAAGTTGAACGGCGGGCACAGGGAAATGTTGAGATAATCCGTCTCGTATATTAGGCGGCTAGTCCGCTGTAGGAGGAAGAACCATGCCATCCGAAAAACAGGATGCCTATGTGAGTCCAATGCGCGTCTTTGTGGCCAAGGGCAGCAAAGCAGAGAAGAGCGTCCGCTCCCGGACCACCATGCCGGCGGTCCTGGCACCGGGCATAACACCAAGTCCGAAACATGACCTGATCTTTCATGGCGGGAAAACGATAGCGGATCTGACTTTCGTCAACTTTTTTGTGGGCGGATCGGCCGCGTGGAACCCTTCAGATGTCCAGTCAATCAATGATGGTCTTGCGGCGGCAATGTCCGACAAGAACCTGAATAATGTAATGAGCCAGTATTATCCTTCCGGCCATATCACCAGCACGTTCCAGGGTTCACACATTCTGGCGGGGCCAAAGCCCGCCAGAGTTTCACAGGGCGATGTAGAAAACCTGGTGCGCCGGCTGTTTCAGGCAGGAACCTTGAGCGGCGTCAACTTTGCTTCAACAGTATTGAACTTCATGCTGCCGAGCGGCACGGTGCTGACCACCGATCTTGCGCCAACCAGCGGCGCTGTTTCCAGCCATGTGGAGTCTTCCAATACTCAGCAGGCTACGCCTGTTTCAGCGGCAAAGGCGGTTCCGCATGAGGACGAAGAGGACTCAACCAACGGACTTGGCGGTTATCACGGTTCAGTGCATCTGGGAACTGGTTCCGCGGCCCAAACCATCTACTATGCTGTCGGCGTATTTTCTGAGAAGCTTGCCAATGGCACCGAGAACGGCATCCCGGTATTCGATCAGTCGTGGAAGAATGTGGTGGCCACTTTCTATCACGAACTTAATGAAGCCCGTACCGATCCCGATGTTGAGGACGCGATCAACGCCGGAAACAGCCCTAATGCGGTGAAGTTTCTTGGCTGGACGTCATCACAGGGAGAAGAATGCGGCGATTTCCCGGTTGCTGAAGCCAATCCTTTGACACAGGTATTCAAAGAATTGAAACTTACCAACAGCCAGACAACTGTTCCCGTGCAGCTGCAGTACTCAGATGCGGACCATGGTCCGGGCATGCCACGGCCTACGGCGGCGCCATTTGCCGGAAAATCCAAGCATCACAAAGCCGGGTAAAGACTTGATTTTGAAAACTGCGGTAACGAATCAAAATTCACGGGCGGAAAAGGTAATCTTTCCGCCCGCTTTTACTTTTCTGAGGTGATCGTCAGAGGCGCGGCTAGCCAGGTTGCCGCAGCTATGGAGCAATAGGGCTCTCTCGCGGCGCTCGAGAGGGAAGGCCCTATTCGAAAATCAAAATGGCCGACGCAATCACCGTGGTCCAGAGGCCGCGCTTGTCGCCAACGCCGCTCTGCGTAATGTTGGTGGTGCGTACGATCTTGTTGGAGATCCGGTAAATCTCTTTTTTCTCGTCCCATGAAGTATCAGGGTTGAAATCGACGTTGAGAGTGGTGGCGAGCATCTCTGCCGCCAGTTCTTCAGCGTATTCGCCCGCTACGTCATCCGCCTCGCCAAATGAATGGTGTTCGCTCAGGTAGCCATAGGTGCTGCGGTCCGCAGGCATGGCTAGGCCAATGCTGGCGGCAGTGAGCCGATGCGGTTCCCGCGTGGAGTTCTCCGCAACCACGGCAAAGGTGACTTCGCCGGGATGCAGGTATTTCACGCCTTCCTTGCGTGAGATCAGCTTGCAGTGAGGGGGGAAAATAGAGGAAACCCGGACCAGGTTCTGCGCCGCGATTCCCGCATCCCTGAGCGCCAACTCAAAAGATGTGAGTCTTTCTTTGTGCTTGCCCACTCCGTTGGTCAGGAAGATGCGCTTCGGCACCATGTTTAAACCCAATTTGCTTGCCTCCAAAAAAGCTGGTTTTTTCGTGAATAAAAAAAATAACACACGCGGAGAGTTGAGCGTGGAAAATTTGCGTAAAACTTTAAGGTCAGTAAAACAGCATCGCCGGAAAGGCTTGAGCTTTTCTCATCTGCACCGAGTATGGTGCAAATACGATCAGAGAGCTAAGGCGTGAGGCCGCACGTGGTGGCACTTCTCTCTACCAATGCGAGATATAGAAACTCCAAAGAGATTAGCCGACCGTTTGCGGTGTCTTTGCGGCCAAAGGAGCATGCTTAATCTTGACTGCAATTTCCATGAACGCCAATGCGGCGCGGCTCAAGGCTTTGTCTTTGCGAAAGACGAGAGCTAAATCGCGGCGGAGAGAGGCGTCTGACATGGCAATTGCCACCAATACACCTGCTTTTACGTCTTCCATGACGTTGGAGCGGGCGATGAATCCAACGCCAACGTCGGCAGCCACAAAGCGCTTGAGCAACTCACTGGAATCAAGTTCCATGGCGATTCTGGGCTTAAGATGGCGCTCTTCAAACAGATTTTCTATTGAGTCACGCGTGCGGCCCAGCTTGGGGAGCAGCAGGGGGAACGGGACAACATCGGCAATGCTGGCCTGCGACTTGAGGCTAAGAGGATGTCCGGGCGGCGCGATGATGACCAGCTCATCGCGATGAATATGCACTACCGTCAGGCGCTTGTCATCCACCGGGGCTGAGACTATCCCGAAGTCGACTGAATTCTCAATGATCGATTCCAGAATCTTGGCCCGTTCCAACCGGCTGATCTGGACGCCGACATTGGGATAAAGCTTTTTGAATTCGGCAAAAACTTCCGGCAGGATATGAAGACAGGTGCCTTCGTTGGCTCCAACAACGATTTCTCCACGCGGGACGCGCTCCATTTCCGCTACGGTCGTAAGCATGGTTTTGCGGGCGTCCAGGGTGTGCTCCGCATATTGCTGGAAAACTTTGCCCGCGCCGGTAAGCGCTACCTTGCCGCCGCTGCGGTCAAACAGGCGCGCGCCAATTTCTTCTTCCAATGCGCGGATTTGCGATGAGACGGCTGGCTGCGTGCGAAAGCGCTTCTCTGCCGCGCGGGAAAAGCTGGTGTGGCGCGCGACTTCCAGGAACGTTTCCAGCTGATCAAAGTCCATGGGAATATCTGATTGGTGGCTCAGAACGGTATAACATGAAATCCGCTGTGGAAAAGCAGGCAAAGATTCCTTAGTATCCGGCGCGGAGGCCGGCCCGTCTTGCCATGAAAGCTGCGATTGCCGAACAATATGGTGGCGTTGAGGTACTGGAACTCAGCGATGATCTGCCCGTGCCGCGTGTTGGCCCGAACGGGGTCCTGGTAGTAGTGCGCGCCGCCAGTGTGAACCCGGTGGATTGGAAGTTGAGACAGGGCCTGCTGCATGCCGTGATGCCCGTGGTGTTTCCCGTGATCTGGGGCTGCGACCTCTCCGGTGTGGTCAAAGAAGTCGGACCATCGGTGACGCTGTTCAAACCGGGCGATGAAGTTTACGGCATGAAAGATGGCTATGTAGCCAAGACATATCGAGGCACGTACGCGGAATTTGTGGCGGCTCCGGAAAAATCGCTTGCGCCGAAACCAAAAACTTTAAGCCATCAAGAAGCGGCTGCGGTGCCGCTGGCGGCGTTGACCGCGTGGCAAGCGATGATACATCAGGGAAAGCTCAAGCCGGGGCAGCGTGTGCTGATTCATGCCGGCGCGGGTGGAGTGGGAGTGATGGCGGTCCAGATTGCCAAGGCCTTTGGCGCGTACGTTGCCGCCACGGCCAGCGCGCGCAACCAGGACCTATTGCGTGAACTGGGCGCAGACCAGGCGATTGATTATTCGCGCGAAAAGATCGGTAAACTACGTCCGAAATTTGATCTGGTGCTGGATGGCGTGGGGCAAAGCGTTTGGGCAGAATCTTTGCGGGCGCTGAAAGTGGGAGGCCGACTGGTTACTTTGACTGTGCCCATTCCAGAAAAGCCAGGCGGCAAGCATAAGTTTTTTGCGACAGCCATTCGCGGCGTGGCATTCGGCGTCGTGCGCGGATTGCTTGGCGGCAAACGACTGTCGATGGCGCGGGTGAAGCCGCGTGGCGGCGAACTGGAGAAGATCACCGCGCTGATTGAGGCGGGAAGAATTCGTCCGGTGGTGGAAAGAGTATTTGCGCTGGATCAGATTGCTGAAGCGCATCGGCTGAGCGAAACCGGCCACGTGAGAGGCAAGCTGGTGATAAAGATCCTCGAGTAAGGAGAATGTCGTACGACGATATTCAGGGGTTTAGCTTAAATTCGCTTAGGGTAAACGGTATTTTCATACTGCGTGATAAATCGATATGCATCGATATAAATCTTGCGAAGCCGCGTTTCGACGCGAAACCTTCAGATTGTGAACACCGGTAAAATTTCCTTCCAGAGTGAACTCCTTACACGATTGTGAGTTGCTGAATTCCAGCATCAACAAACCATCCTGTTTAAATTCTTAGTTAAATTTTAGTTTTCGTTTTGGCAGCCAAGCTGCATTCCTGTGGGCAACAAAACAAAACAAAAAAACTCAAAAACGATCGTCCGCATCTGCAAGCGCGTAAACAACTATTTTCCCGGTTGTTATCTGTCGTTCTTGAAAAAATCAAAAAGTGAGGTTGGATGAAAAAAGCTTTGACGCTCTTCTTGTGGAGCTGCCTGTTCATAGGAGTTCCACTGGCCCGAGCCGCGCAGCCGACTGCCATTTTTACCGATCTACAGAGTGGCCCCAACACTGGCGGACAGAACAATCATGGCGCCATTGTTACCATTTATGGCTTTGGCTTTGGTGCCACACAGGGAAGTTCCACGCTGACGGTTGGCGGAGCGGCGCCTGCGGCGTTCCTTTTGTGGGCTGACAACAAGATCAGTTTCCAAATCGGCAACTCTGCTATCACAGGAAATATTGTGGTCAACGTAGCAGGCGTTGGATCGAGCAATGCCATGCCCTTCACGGTTCGTTCCGGAAGGATTTTCTTTGTAGCCCCTGGCGGTTCCGACGCAAACGCGGGCAGCTTCACGGCCCCGTGGGCCACAGTAAAGCACGCCAAGAACTCTGCCCAGGCCGGAGACATCATTTATTTGATGAATGGAGTGAATGAAACAGGGCTTGATGGTTCCAGCGCAACTCTGGCGATTGCGAAGAGTGGATCTTCCGGCCTGCCGATCGCGATGATCGCGTATCCAGGCGCGAGCGCCACAATTGGCTCGGCTACAGGGCAGCAATATGGAATTCGTACGACAGCGGCCTCCAGCTACTGGGTGCTGGCAGGGATCAACCTGCGGGGCGCCTTCAGCGCTCTGACGGTGGCAGGTTCTTCCAGTTGGCGGGTTATCGGCACTGACATTTCCTGCCCCAATGGATCGGGAACGGGTGCTTGCGTTGGATTTTCCGGCGGCCAGAACCTTTCGCTGTACCGCAACCACATTCACGATAACGGTTCCACCACCAGCACCAGCATCAAGCTTTATCAGGCGGTACAGTTTGACGGCGGGGCCAACGGAATTGACTTTGGCTGGAACGAGATTGCCAACACGCGGTCCTGCCGCGCGCTGCAGTTTTATTCCGACACCACGCCGCTCTTTAACGTGAAGGTCCGCAACAACTCCATTCATGATTCGCGTTGCGACGGCATCAACTTTGCCACGATTGATCCGTCACAGGGTGCGGTGACGGCCTACAACAATGTGATCTATCGCGCAGGGACGGGGCCGGCGCCTGGCGGCATTGAATCGAATTATGCCTGCATCAATGTGGGTGGAAGCGGTTTAGCGGCGGTGCAGATCACCGGCAACACGCTTTATGACTGCGGACGCCGCGCCAACGCCGACTCAGGAGCGGTTTCCTCCTCTGTGGCCGTCAGCCTCACGGACAACATTGTGGACGCGACTGCCGGAGAAACTTACACAGCGCCAAATTCTTCACTGGCAAATTTCTCCGGGAAGAACAATTTGTTTTTCGGCGCTGGAGCGACGCCATCGTTTTCGACCACAAGCCTGAACGCCGATCCAAAGCTTGTTGACCCGACCAACGGCAACTTCCAACTACAGTCGGGCAGTCCGGCGGTGGATGCGGGTGCAAACGACGGTATCTCTCGCGACATCATGCAGACGCCGCGTCCGCAGGGAGTTGCTTATGATATTGGCGCGTATGAATACACTGGAACAGCAACGCAGCCTCCGCCGACGCAAGGCTCGCTGACAGTCAACCCGCTGTCGGTTGCGTTTGGCAATGAGGTGATTGGGACGAGTGCCAAACAAACGGTAACGCTTAGCAATAGCTCAAGCACGTCTATTACAGTCAGCAGTATTGGAACTACCGGTACCGGCTTCAGCCAGAGCAGTCCGACACTGCCTCTGACACTGGCTTCCGGGCAGAGCAGCAGCGTTACGGTGACGTTCGCTCCGCAAAACTCCGGAAGCGTTTCCGGCGCGTTGCAAATCGGCAGCAACGCTTCCAATCCTTCAGTGAGTGTCGCGCTTTCCGGAACAGGATCGACGGTGCAGCACTCAGTGGACATCAACTGGGTAGCGAGCACATCAACCGTTGCCGGTTACAACGTCTATCGCGGCACGCTGAGCGGCGGACCGTATTCCAGGATCAATTCCACGCTCATCACTGGACTGACCTACACAGACAACACCGTGAGCTCGGGAGCCACTTATTACTACGTGGTCACGGCTATCGCGGCCGATGGAACGGAAAGCTCGTTCTCCAGCCAGGTGCAGGCGGTCATACCTACTCCATAGGCTGGAAGATTCAATGCGAAAAATATTTTATGCAGGAAGGAATTAATGAGGACCAAGTTCATCAAGTTTCTAAGTATCGCAAGCATCATGGTGGTCTTTTCCACTGTAATGTTGGCCCAGACCGCAACGCCGCATCTCTTCTATTCCGATCTGGAGAGCGGACCGAACACGGGAGGCCAAAACAATAATGGCGCATTCGTCACGCTATGGGGCAAGGGATTTGGCTCAACCCAGGGAACTTCATCGGTGACGGTGGGCGGCGGGTCTGTGGCTGCTTACGAGTTGTGGTCTGATGGGAAGATCATTGTGCAACTGGGAGCAGGAGCCGTGACAGGCAATATCGTTGTCAAGGTCGGCTCGGCTGCCAGCAATGGAGTTCCATTCACGGTGCGGGCCGGCAACATCTTTTTTGTTTCCACCAGCGGCAATGACGCCAATGCCGGAACGTTTGCCGCGCCGTGGCGGACCATACCAAAAGCGAAGAACACGATAGCCGCCGGCGACATTGCTTATATCGAGAACGGTGTAACGCAGACGACGGAAGAAAACTTCACCGCCTATCTCAGCATGGATAACAATGGCTCCGGCAACTCCGGTACGGCCTCGGCGCCCAAGGCGCTGGTTGCCTATCCCAACGCCACCGTTACGGTGGGTCAGGCGGGCGGATTGCATTACGGCATTCGCACTCCAAACATTGGCGTGAACATAGATTACTGGGTGATTTCACAACTGCATATCATCGCCGGCACGCAAGCCATGGACATTGGCGGCGCGGGCTGGAAGATTGTGGGAAATGAAATGCAGTGTCCTAATGCGGATGACCAGGTGGGATGCTTCCAGATGAGTGGGGCCAACCAGGCGAAGTTCTGGGGCAATGAAGTCCATAACGCGGGCATCAATCCCACTTCATCCAAGTACTACCATGCCGTATATTTCAGCACGGATTCCAACCATATCGACGTGGGCTGGAACCATATTCACGACAATTTCACCTGCCGTGCGTTGCAGTTTCATTCTTCACCGCTGTGCAGTCCCACGTGCGGATCAGGAGATACCACGGGCTTTGACCAATACGACCTGCATGTGCATGACAACCTGATTCACGGCGATAACTGTAACGGCATTAACTTTGCCACGGTCGATCCATCCAAAGGCACGGTAGAGGCCTACAACAATGTGATTTATCACGTTGGGCTGATGGACCCGCTGCAACTGGGCGCGAGCTTTTCCTGCATTTACGTGGCGGGTATCACGAATAACGGCACACCCGGGACAGGAACGGTGCAGGTGTTCAACAACACGCTGTCAGATTGCGCGGCCAACAACTCTTCCAACGCCAGCGGTTCGCGAGGAGCATTCGGCGTGGGCGGTGGGCCGTCAACGCTGCTGATGAATCTGCGCAACAATGTTGTGCAGCAGAATGCCGGCGAGATTTACATCGACGGCAGCCTGAGCCAGATCAAAGGCGACCATAACCTTTGGTACGGAGTGGGCACTGGCCCAACGCAGACAACGAATAACCTGAATGTGGACCCGCTGTTTGTGAATCGCAGCGGCGGTGATCTGCATTTGAACAGCACGAGTCCGGCGAAAGACGCCGGGCTCACGATTGCTCCAGCAGACTCATTCGTTCCAAATCCAAGCCAGGTACGCGACAAGGATGGAACACCGCGTCCGCAGGGAACGGCGTTTGACCTTGGCGCTTATGAGCTGGCGGTCGGCGGTACGACAACGTCGACACCTCCGAATGCGCCAGGTAGCGTGAGCGTGGTGGTCCACTAAGCGCTTGCCATGAACAAAACAAAATGGCCCGCCGGTAACGGTGGGCCATTTTTTGTGATTAGTCGTGAGAAAAGTTTGAATCCGCATGGCCCGCCATTTACTCTGCGATAGATCATTTCCGCTTTCTGGAAGGACGCTTGATGAGAATTCTTCGCCTGATGGCCTCGCTGATTTTGCTTGTCGCCACTATCGCCGCACAAACAGCCGCTCCCAGCCCAACGCCGCCTTTGCTCAAGCCGGATGAGCGATTGAAAGTTGATGTGCTGCTGATCGTGGCGCATCCGGATGACGAGACGGGCGTGGTGCCTTATCTTGTGCAGCTCATTGACCAGAAAAAACATGTGGCCGTGATCTACACAACGCATGGCGAAGCCGGACACAACAACATGGGGCCGGAGCGAGCGCAGTCACTGGGCGCGGTGCGCGAGACGGAGCTGCGGCACGCGCTGGAAAGCGTGGGCATCAATAATGTCTGGTTTTTGAGCGGACGCGATACGCCCAGCCAAAATGTTTTGCAATCGTTGGCGAACTGGCATCAGGGCCAGGTGGAGGAAGAACTTGTCAGGATGGTGAGGCTGACGCGTCCTGAGGTAATTATCACGTGGATGCCGGGATTTTTTGTGGGCGAAAACCACGGCGACCATCAGGCAGCGGGCGTGCTGGCGACCGAGGCCTTTGACAGCGCGGGCGATCATACCATTTTCCCCGCGCAGCTTGCCGGGCCGGTAAAAGTGAATGAGACGCTACTGGACGGATTGCAGCCCTGGCAGGCCAAGAAGCTTTATTACTTTCCCGATTCGGCGGACGACATCTTTAAAGGCACCGGCCCTACGTACCAGACCAACGGCATGTCCAAGGCGCTGCGGATTCCGTACTGGCGCGCCGGGTTTGAGACTTTCAAGTATCACTTGACGCAATATCGCAAGTTCATTGAAGGGCTGAAAAAGATGGACGAGAAGCAGATGGCTGAACAGGAGAAGAACTGGGGCGGCGAGGGAAGTTTTGTCTTTGGCAAATCGCTGGTGCCGGGGAGCGTGACCGGAGACGTTTTTGAAGGAATCACGCCGGGGCCGATCGCATTTGTGCCGCCGGCAAGAGAGGCCTATGGACAGCCTGCGGGACTTTCAGTGGAGTTGGGCGGGCCCTGGGGATTTTATGAGAAGTTCAAGCGCGCGCATGGAATAACAAAATTGCCACACGCCAAAGAGCCGGAGATCGCGATTAAGCGCGGCGCGGCTTTGCTGGTGCCGCTGGAACTGCACAATCATACCGACGCGGCGAAAAACATAACGATCGCGGTGAAACTGCCGGAAGGTTGGACGACGGACAGCGGCGCGGGCAATGTCTCTCTTGATCCGCAAAGCGATTACTACTGGCAGGTGATGCTGGACGCGCCGAAAGCGGAGACGAAAGAGCGGCAGGAAATTGAGTGTACGGCAAGCGCGGACGGCAAGACGCTGGCAACGATCAAAATTTCAGTGCAGTTGAGGAATGGCGGGCTGCCACAGAACTGAGAAGTGCATCAGGGCTGCGTTCATCAAGCGTTTTATTTTTTGGGGGCTAAAGAGAATGCGTGAGTACTGATGCGGATTTGATCACGCGCTAAGTAAAGAGCGCGGCTCCTGAAAAAATGTTCGCTTAATAAAATAAATTCACTGCTTAACTTTGTGCGTTTCTTCAAAACGCTGCGCTATTTTGTTGCATCCGCTTTCTCCGCGCGATTATAAAACTAGAGACGGGCAACGCCAGTGCTAGCACACCGGCGCGCCCTGACCACGAATCACCTTCAGCAGAAAGGCGACCCATGGCTGCCCCTGATTTTAGCAGTGTCCCTAATTCCAGCGGTGTATCCAAACCGCACGTCTATGATCTCCTCAACCGTCTCAACGCAGCATACGCTCGCGTTCATCGAAACATGGAAGCATTGGAGCAGGTCGGCATTTTTGATCCGCTCATGATGCAGTTCCTCAGCCGCCAGCATGAGCAGGTTCGCGCAGGCGCCAATTACCATCTGCTCGGGGCCATGCGCCGCATTGAAGATCGCGACCGCGAGCGGTTCTCACAGCCACCCAATGAGGAAATCCCAAACCCCTAAACAACGACCCGCCGCGAGGCGGGTTTGTTGTTGTGTGCCGAGCATGTTCGACAGCTGGAAGGTGGCCTACGGTGCGGGACGAGTTGGCAACTGACAACGAAGTCCATATCCATCAAGGGCACTGGTGGTAAATCCGGCGGTTGCGTGCGGAAGGCGGTCGAACTTACCTCGGGAGATCTGTTGTTGGTCACGAAATCGTGACTGAGGAGGGAGTAATTCCTCCTGATCCAACGACAGAAGTCAGCAGAGGGCATAGTAGTTCCGCAAAGAATGAAGGCCCGAACCGTAAGCGTGGGTAGTAGAACGCGAATCTCATGGTGGCCATGCGCCTGCCAATCAGCTACGGCTGAGCTTGATGAGTACAGGAACGGTGAAGCCGGGACAGAGACTCATCCAAGCGGCGAAGCCCCACGGCGTGCAGCGAATCGAACCTCCAGCCCAACGGGGCTCAACTTACGGAACCGCCGTATACGGACCCCTACGTACGGTGGTGTGGGAGGGGAGAGTGGGTGACCGTTCCCCCCTATCCCGATTATGAGCTTGTTTGGCTGTGGCGGAGTTAGGTCGCCGGGGTCGAAGAGAACTGGCTTTGCATAATGCAGAAATGGAGCTTCTCAATGAAGTCCAGCAGTTCCGGGCGCACACTGGCAGCCACAAAGGAACGGCAATTCTTGCACGTTGACTCTGTCAGCCTGGCATTTTGGCGATTGAGGCTCCGTCGAAACACCCCATAATCGCGAGAAGCTTTGGATCCACCGGAAGCGTTCATGGAATTCCTCCAAATTTGGAGGAATGATGACACAAAATGACACAGAAGGACAGGATTTAAATGAATCTTTGGTTACTTCTGGCAGGATCGCCAGGGTTCGCGGGCAAACGGGAAGTTAGGAAAACGACGGCAAAATCATTGCCCCAAAGCTCATTGCAAGACCGCTGGCGGAGGGGCATTGGGAACTTCCGCCGCTCATATCGACTGGGCTTCTAACTTATGGAAATATAGGTCTATTTCCCGGCAAAAGACTCAGCGGCGTTTGCAGCTAAAGCCTTTGAATTCTTCGGCATGGCATCGATCACCTTCATTTCATGCCAGTCATACGGGAACTCTTTGCCGCAGCCCAGACAGGCCACATACGTCCCGGTGAGCTGTGCCGCGGGTGAAAGCCGCTGGCCGGGCCGCTTGGTAATTGGAAAGCTGAAATTTTTGTGACTGCAGCCGAAAAGCACATCGAGCAGACTCGCCATAATTCACCACCCCCAAACTTCGGGTCTCCCATGGAAGCGTTTAACTTGCCGACTCAGGCAATAGTGTACTACAGGACATGTCCAAATGTACACATTAGTTCATGTCTTGCCGTACTGTTACATTAGATTCGGAGTAGCTGAAAAAGGTTCGTTGTCTAATGAGCATAAATTTTCATCGCCAAATCATGTAATAAATACACGTATCCGGCGTAAGTTTATGAAATGAATGGAATATTATTTAGGTGGTGGATTTCTTTCCAGACTTGCTGCCGCGGCACTTCGTCATAATGGCATCGTGGAGGCGGGTTCGGAGGCTCTCTGGGAGCTCATAAAGCTCGTTATCGCGGTAAATTTCAATGGTTTTCTTGGTGGTATTCATTACCACGTGGCATTCTTTGCACCAATGAAGGTGTTCGTCGAGCTCGATTTTCAGGTTCTCGCTGATCTTGCCGTCAAGATAATCGGTCAACTCTTGTAAGAACTCAGTGCATTTCACTGTTGGCCGTCTCCGCCCTTTTTATTCTTAAAATACCTGGACAGACGTTCCCGGAGCTGCAAGCGTGCCCGTAATAATCGGGATTTTACCGCAGGTACGCTCAAATTCAGCATTTCTGCTGTCTCCTCCGTGGAAAGTCCTTCAACATCGCGTAACACAAACACCGTTCTAAAACCCGGCGAAAGCCCCTGAATCGTTTTCTTCAGGATGTCGCCCAATTCTGACGTGCCGTAAAGCTGCTCCGGATTCGGGCTCCAATCCGCTACTTCCCGCGGGATCGATCCGTCTTCCGTCTCTACGTCTTCATCGAGCGAAACGGTCCGATCATTGCGCCGCTTGCGCAACCGCATCAACGCTTCATTCACGGCGATCCGAACCAGCCAGGTATAAAACTTGGAGTTTCCCTGGAACTGCTCAAGGTTCTGATATGCCTTGAGGAATGCGTCCTGGACCACGTCCTGAGCGTCTTCCTCGTTATGCGTGATGTGCTGGGCTATCCGGAAGACATTGCGGTCATACCGCCGAACCAGTTCACTGAATGCCTCCAGATCGCCTTTCTTGGCTGCCTGGACGAGCGCCAGTTCACTGGTGATACCTTCCTCTGCCTTCTTTTGGATGGTTTCCATGCCGCTCCGACTCAAAATTTAATTTACTATGTTCTGCGCCCCAAATGGGCTTTTGGGCGAAATAAATTCAGGACTTATATAAGACTTGGCGCGTAACTTTTTGTTACATCTATCCCTCATTTCAAATATGAATAAAAGCTTACTTCCTTTATTTGCCTTAACTTTAGCCGTTCTGACGCTGGGCTGCCGGAACCAGCCAAAATCAGCCGCGGACGCCCATATTCAGGTTGTGATGAAGAAATACACGATAGAACCAGCCGTCATCCACGTTAAATCCAACCAGGTGACGGAACTGGAGATATCCTCGGCTGATGTTCAGCATGGCTTTGACGTGCCTGGCCTGGGCATTAAAGAGCCGGTGCGCTCCGGACAGCCGGCAATCGTGACCCTTAAACATCCACCCAAGGGCGAATATAAAATCGTTTGCGGAATAATCTGCGGACCGCACCATGAAGACATGGTGGCCAAGCTGGTAGTGGAATAGGGCTGGCGCTTGGCAAAACTCTTGGCCGATCCTTTGCGCTTACTCCGGTAACGACTAAGATGCCAGAGGTGTAGACATCGGTAATCCAACGGGTTGATACTGAATCAGGAACTCTTATAATCGCGGCCAGGAATGCCACGTCCGACAGAAATCCAAAACATCATTGAAGAGGCGGTTGCCGAGGTGCTTGACGCGGCCCTGCCCCGGCTGCGTTCGGAGATCGTGCGCCGCGCTGTGGAGGTTGTTGACTCTCTTGCGCCCGCGCCGGGGGCTTCTCCCAGTGATCTCCTGAATGCCGCGGCTGCTGCCATCCATGAATCGGGATCGCAGGCGGACATATTGCGCCATTTGCTGGAAGGTGAGGCCCGTTTTGCCGGACGCGTGGCGCTGTTTGTGGTTAAGGGGAACGCGATCAGCGGCTGGCAAGGAATCGGATTTGAAGAGAACGACGCCATCAAGACATTGAACATTCAAAACGGCTCCGGTCTGGTGGGAAAGGCGATTCAGGCAAAGAATCCGGCGGCGGGATCCGCTCAGGAGTTTGATGCTGGGTTTGTCAAATCGATGAAAGGCCCGGCGGACGGCCAATGTCTGGTATTGCCGCTGGTCGTTAAAGATAAAGTCGCGGCCATGATTTATGCCGATGCCGGCACAGTCCCGGGCGGCACTCTGGATTCTTCCGGTCTCCAGGCGCTTACACTCTTTGCGGCGATCTGGCTGGAACTGGCGGCGCTGCGCAAAGCCGGCGGACCGGCGGCCACGGAAGAAGTTACTCAGCCTACTGCGGCTGCCATGGCGGCAAGCGCTCCGGCACCGGCTCCTGCTGCGTCGGGCCCTGAAGAGGATGAACTACACAAAAAAGCGCGGCGCTTTGCCAAGCTATTGGTGGAAGAAATTAAGCTGTACAATCAACCCAGGGTTGAAGAGGGAAGACAGCATAAAGACTTGTATGAGCGCTTGAAAGTGGATATCGAGAAGAGCCGGTCCACTTATGACAAGCGTTATGCGGAGTCCGCTGTCGCCTCAGCCGACTACTTTACACAGGAATTAATCAGAATTCTGGCGGACAATGATGCTTCTCTCATGGGCGCCAGTTTTCAGCGAAGTTGAAATCAGTGCAGGTCAGACGTCTCTTATCCATATTTCTCATACTGCTGGTCTCAGTTCCGGCGGGCTTTTCCCTACAGACGTCCAAAAAGAAATCCTCGTCCGCCAAATCATCGTCCGCTAAGTCGAAAAAAGCTGCGGCTGACGCCAAGAAAAAGGCGCTGGCAAAACGCAAGCTTGGATACATCAAACGGGCGTTTGTTGCTTCCGCCGATCTGCGCCCGATGGCGCAGCAGCTTCTGGAGAATCGCACGCCGCAGGCTTATCAGGGTGTGGAAGCGTATGCACGGAAGCACGCAAAAGACGATGCCGGTCCGCTGGCGTGGGTAGTCGTCGGGTATGCGCATTATCTGGATAAGGATTATGTGGCTGCGCGTTCGTCATGGGGCCGCGCGAAATCACTGGAGCCGCTGCTGGGCGACTATCTTGCTTACATGCGGGCGCTGGCCTATCAGGGGGAAAATAATCGCGCTGCGGTGCTTGAAACGCTGGATGGCTTTGATGAGAAGTATCCGGATTCGCTCCAGTCACACGATGCGGCCATGCTGTATGCTTCAGCACTGATGGCGACGAACGCTCCCGATCGTGCGGTGGCGTTTCTGGAAAAGCATCGCCAGCCGGTGAAGGCCGATATCGAAATTACTTTGGCGCGCGCATATCTTGCGGCCGGAGACAAGACCAAAGCCAGCGCTATCTTCCACAAGCTCTACTTTGAAATACCGACGAGCGCGGAAGCCGACGCCGCGGCAATAGAATTGCGCAATCAGGGTGAGACTCAGCCTGTTGGAACATTTGATCAACGGCACGGTCGCGTATTGCTGTTGACGAAGGGCAGACGCTACCAGGACGCGCTGAATGAGTTGAGTCCTCTAGTGGAGCAGGCGCCTCCCGAGCGGATGATCGACATGCAAGTGGAGTTTGCCGCCGCGCTTTACCGAAACCACAAGCGCGATGACGCGCAGCATCTGTTTGAAAGCATTTTGCAGAACCAGTCCGCATCAGTGGATGCGAAGGCGGAGACACTTTATTTTCTGGCCGAGATAGCGCGCGACAAAGACGATGGACAGAAGAACCGGGATTACGTTGGCCAATTGCGCACACTGGCGCCGGAAAGCACCTGGATGGGCAGTGCGCTGTTGTCAGCCGGCAACATGTACCTGTTGCGGCGTGATTACGAGACAGCCACACCGTTTTATGCCGAGATTTATCAGCGGCAGAAAAATGGGAAGACCTCACCGTACTCGCATTGGAAAACGGCTTGGCTTACCTATCGCATGGGGAAGAAAGATGAGGCCAAACGGCTTTTTGAAGAGCAGCTTTCCATGTATCCCAATTCAGCCGAGGTTCCCAATGCCCTTTATTGGCGCGGGCGGATGGCGGAGGAGGAGGGTGACAAGAAGCTGGCCCGCGCTTACTATCAGAAACTCGCGGAGAATTTCCGCTATTACTACTATGCGAATTTAGCGCGCGAACGCCTGCCTAAAATGGGCGATGAGGCCGCCGATCCGCCTGTGTTGGAAAATCTGCCGCTCCCTCCCGCGCCTTCACACGACTGGGACACGCCGGCGGACAACATCCGCGCGCAAAAAGCGCAGCTATTGGCGAATGCCGCACTCTATGACTTTGCCGTAGCGGAGATGCAGGCCGCAAGTGCGGGATCGCCTCCGTGGGAAGCCAAGTCAGTGGCGGAAATATTCAACGAGCAGGGCAGCTACATTCGCGCCATTGAGACGCTTAAGCGTGCCGTCCCCGGCTATTTCGCCGCAGAGATCCCGCAGATTCCCCGGCCTGTTTGGGAAAGCCTGTTCCCCCGGCCGTTCTGGGAAGAGTTGAAGCGCGACTCGGCGGCCAACCGGCTCAATCCGCATCTGGTTGCGTCTTTGATCCGTCAGGAGTCGGAGTTCAATCCTGGCGCCATTTCCCCTGCCAACGCCATGGGACTGATGCAATTGCTTCCCACGGTCGGCAAGGGAATGGCCAAGGAGATGAAGATCAGGCATTTTTCTTCTGACCAACTGCTGGTGGCCGATACGAACCTGCGCTTGGGCACGCGCTACTTCAGGCACATTGTGGACCATTACGATGGTCAGGTGGAATATGCGCTGGCTGCCTACAACGCCGGTGAAGATCGCGTGAATGACTGGCGCAAGAATGGGAACTTTGCCGACGTGGAAGAGTTTGTGGAGTCAATCCCGTTTACAGAAACGCGCGATTACGTGCAAGCCATCATGCGCAACGCGGTGATTTACAAGCTGCTGTATTCCAAGGGCTGAACGTCGGTTTACCAACTGACTACGCTGTTCTTCGACCAAACAACCATCAGAGAGATTGAAAACCGAGCAATGACACCGCTTGTTACGGGCGGCCAAAAACCATAGCTCCACCCAGACTTCCCTGATATACGAGTGCGAGCACAGCAACCACGGCGAATGCCAGATAAGCCAAAGTGGGAACAGCATTTTGCCGGTAAAGACGCCATCGCCAAACGGCGAGCACGATAAAGACCATCGCCAGCGATGTTCCCAGCCACTGGTGGACGGCAATTAACTCCGGAGGGAGCGTGCTGGCGGACTTGATCTTCCACCACCATCCGGCAGCGCCGGTCAGCGGAGTAATAATCGCGGTGTAGAGGACCATCCATGCTGCCGCGCTGTGGAGTGATGAGCGCTTGAGCCAGCGTCCCAGCAGATCGCTGAGCAGCGCTAGCGGCAACAACGCAGCAGTAAAGTTGACGAGTATGGGATGTAGTTCCTGTGGCGAGCGAGGCGGTCTAAAGCCAGGCAAACCGTGTGCGTCGCCATCTCGTCCCTTCACTTGCGTGCCGCTTGATGCGACCAGGATCGCCTTCATGTTCGGATGCGGCGTGCAGTGGTAGGCAAGCGTGCCGGCCTTCTGAACGGTCATTTTCCAGGAGCTGCCGGGCTGAATCAGTCCTGAATCAAAGCTTCCATCATCGGCGGTAACGGTGTGAGCGACTATGTCTTCATTTTTAAATTCGACGCTTTCACCAGGGTGAACCGTAAGCTCCGCTGGCTGAAAGCGGATGCCTTTCATTATCACCTGGCCATTCGTCGATGGTTCCTGAGCAGGCTGGTTCTGAGATACTGTTCCAGAGGACTGGAGCATGAGAGCTAACCCTGCTCCCCGCATGGCAGCGACGCCGAAGCGCGGGTGTGCGACTGAGATGCTTGATCCGCTGAGGAGCACCAGAACTGCAACTCCCTGCCGCACACGCCACGCTCTTAGAAAAAGCGCCATGGGACTTAGTTAGAGCTTCCCGAGCCCAGCGATGACTGCAACTGCTTGGCATGATCCAGATGGCCCTGAAGCAGGGGCGCTGCGCCCTCTAACGCGGACTTCAACTCGGCGTTCTGCGCGTTAGGGATCAGGACATTTCCGGCCGCGTCAAGCACCTGCTGGTGATATGCCACCTCATGGTTGATGTATTCGGTGTCAAAGGCCTTGCCGTTCAGTCGCTGCAGCTTCTTCGTCTCAGCGGCAGCGGCCGTTTTCAGTGACTTGCTGATGTCACTCGGTTCCGGCTTTACGTTGAGCTTTTTACCTAAATCATTGACCGAATTCTGCAGCTTGGTGTGATCATCAATCATCTGCTGCGCAAATTGCTTGACCTGATCGTTCTTTGTCTTTTTGAGCGTCAGCTTTGCGGTGTCGATGTCAATCTGGTCCGCGGCCGTGACCACGCCAACAATCTGCGGGTCAGAAGGCTTAGCGCTGCTCTTGTCTTTATCCTGTGCCGAAGCAGAAAAACCCATGGCGAACAGCAACGCCATGCTGCCTACTGCTAAATGTTTCTTCCAATTCATGTACTTATCTCCCTTTTGATGATGTAGACGTAAAAATAGTGCCTAATGAATAGAGGAGATAAAGGTGGATTGGTTACAGGGTTAAAGAAGTCCTGGCCGTTTTTCTCGGCCAGGCTCTCCCTGGAGAATCAACAAAGGGCCGAAAATTGAGAGAATACCTGCAGGAAAAAGAGCGCAAGCCTTCCGTAGGCCCGCGCTCTTTTCGTTCAGCGGAGGAAAGGTTATTTCCGTGAGTTGCTGTTTTTGGCGCTGTTAAATGTATTTTGCGCCGCATGATCATTCTTAAGCGCTTCCCAGACAGCAGTCCCGCCTCCACCTAGAAGCGCGCCGCCGACGAGTCCGTCATCGCAATTGCAACCCAACCAGCCGATCCCGGATCCCAGCGCGGTGTTGGAGGCGATCATGCCCCAATCGCGAAATGGTCCAAGCGTCGCCTTGTGAGTATGCAGAAACCATGTGCTGGCTCCGCCGCCGCCGATCATCATGAGTTTTAGAGGTGTCTTTTCTCCCGGCAGAATAAAGCCAAGGCCGGCGCCCACGGCCGCGCCTCCTGCTACGGAAAAAATATATTTGTGGTATTTCGGGCTGATTCCCTGAAGGTCGCGCTTGTCAACATCACGATCACGCGATTGCGCGTGCGACATCAATGGAAAAATAAACCCGAGACAAAGAACAAGAATCCAGAACTTTTTGTGCAGCATGTTGAAGTGGCTCCCCGATGCGTGTATGCGGAATGACCGTGTAATTGCTGGATAAGATGAAGCCAATTTATAAAGAGATGTTCAAGACAGGAAGCAGCTCGCGAAAATAGGCGCTGCTCAGGAGAGAGCAGCAGAATCGGGTGAGACAAGCTTTAAGCTGCAGCTTGAGCGTGATGATCCTTACGCAGCATGCGCATGAAAAGCAGCAGCGCACCTACAACAATGGCGCTATCGGCCACATTGAAAGGCGGCCAGTGGTGAACGCCGATGTAGAAATCCAGAAAGTCAGTGACCTTACCGTCTGACACTCGGTCCCAAAGATTGCCGATGGCCCCGCCCAGAATCAGAGAGAGCGCCAGAGTGCCGGCGTGAAAAACGCTGCGGTCTTTCCAGAGCAGAAAAGAAATTACCGCCAGAGCTGCCACCGAGAAAGCGATTAGCAAAATTGTGCGAAAAGGCGACGGAGAGTCGGCAAAGAGGCTGAAGGCGGCGCCGGTATTTTCAAGGTGAGTCAGACGAAAGAAGCCAGGGATGATATTGATGACGTCTTCCAGAGGAATGGTCTGCGCAACGGCCCACTTGGTAATCCGATCCAGCAGCAGCACGGCAAGTGCGATCAGCAGAGGGCGCTTGGGCATGACGTTGTCTTACTGGGTAGCCACTTTCTCTTCCCTGGCTTTTTCCTCTTGCGGGGTGAGAAAGATTTCACTCAACAGCAGGAGAGCGCCAACCACGATGGCGCTATCGGCAATATTGAAGGCCGGCCAGTGATGCGAGCCGAGATAAAAATCAATAAAGTCGATTACGCGACCGCTTGTCACTCGGTCCCACAGATTGCCCAGCGCTCCGCCGAAGACCAGCGAAAGCGCAATAGCGGTGGTATTTAACGCATTGCCATTCTTCCAAAGCAGGGCAGAGACCACGGCCAGAGCCGCCAGAGAAAACAGGATGAGCATGGCCACACGCCATTCAGAGGGCGATTCGGCGAAGAGGCCGAAGGCCGCGCCCTGGTTCTGAACGTGCGTCAGACGGAAGACGCCGGGGACAATGTCAATGCTGTCATGCAGGGTGATTTTCTGTGACACCAGCCACTTCGTCATCCTGTCACAGAGGACGATGAGAGCGGCAATCATGATGTGGTACTTCCGCATTGTTTCCATTAGACGCTCATGGCTGCCCCTCGATTCAGGGCACCCCGTCAACTTACCAATTCTTTTTCAATCTCCGCCAAGGCCGCAGTGCAGCGTTCGCATACCGTAGGGTACCGCTCATTTTCGCCGACATGAGTAGAATAATTCCAGCAGCGATCACACTTTTGTCCCGGAGCTTTCTGTATGGATACGTGCAAAGGCGTGCTCCCGTTCCCGCCTGAGTTGGTTTTTACTTCAACTCCAGAGACAATCAGCAGAAAACGCAGGTCATTGCGATAGCGCTGCAACAGCGGGACAAGCTCGCTCGGTGCAGAGATGGTGACTACCGCCTCCAGGGCGCTGCCGATGGTCTTTTCCTGGCGCGCGCCTTCCAGGGCTTTCAGAGCAGTGTCGCGGACCTTCATTAATGTCTCAAAGTCTTTCCAGACAGCCTGACCGCTGGCGGCATCGCTTACGGTTCCGGTGATCTCTTCAGCTTTGGGGAAGTGTGCCAGATGCACGCTTTCCAGTCGCCCGGAAACGTTGGGCAGGAACCCCCATATTTCGTCGGCGGTAAAGCTCATGATAGGAGCCACCAGACGCACCAGGGCTTCGGCAATGCGCCAGGTCGCCGTCTGGGCTGATCGTCGCCCGTGCGAGTTTGGCGCGGAAGTGTACAGGCGGTCTTTGACCACGTCTATAAAGCCAGTGCTCAGATCCACGGCAAATTCGTTGACCAGATGATAGATGCGGTGGAACTCAAACCTGTCGTAGTAGCCGCGCACGCGATCTGCCAGGTCGGCAGTGCGCAGCAGCCAGTATTTGTCGAGAGCCTGAAGGTCATCAAACTTGATTGCATGTTTGGCGGGATCAAAGTCTGGCAGATTGCTGAGCAGATATTTGAAGGTATTGCGGACCTTGCGGTAATTTTCAGCAACCTGCTTCATCAGGTCTTCTGAAACCGTAACATCTTCCTGAAAGTCGACCGACGCGACCCATAGCCGGATGATCTCGCCGCCGAGCTTCTTGGCGATCTCTATAGGATCGATTCCGTTGCCGAGTGACTTGGAAGTGGCTTTGCCCTGGGGATCGAGTGTCCAGCCATTGGTGGCCACAGCGCGGTAGGGCGCGTGACCGCGCGTGCCCACGGCGACGAGCAGGGAAGAGTGAAACCATCCGCGATACTGGTCACCGCCTTCAAGATAGAGGTCGGCGGGCCAGGGCAGGTCTGGCTCATGGCCCAGCACGGCGGCGTGGCTGCAGCCTGATTCAAACCATACGTCGATAATGTCAGTCTCTTTGCGGAAAGCAGAGCCACTACAGCCGGAGCATTTGGTCCCGGAAGGCAGAATGTCTTTGGCATCTTTTGTGTACCAGGAGTCCGCGCCTTCACGCGCGAAAAGATCGACGACCGCGCCGTGCGATTCTTTTGATTCCAGCAGCTTGCCGCAGCCTTCGCAGAAAAATACAGCAATGGGAACACCCCATACGCGCTGGCGAGAGATGCACCAGTCAGGACGCGTAGCAATCATGTTGCTGATACGCTCTTCACCCCAGGCCGGAATCCACTTTACTTTCTTGATCTCGTCGAGCGAGCGCAGGCGCAACGTGGTGCCGTCAACGGGCGCTTCCATGGAGATGAACCACTGCTCGGTGGCGCGGAAGATCACGGGATTGTGGCACCGCCAGCAGTGAGGATACGAGTGCTCGATTTTGGCTTCCGCCATCAAAACGCCGCGCGACTTCAGCAATTCGATGATCGGCTGGTTGGCCTGAAAAACCGTTTTACCTTCATACTCAGGCAAGCCGTTTTGCAGATGGCCAGCTTCATCAACGTTAGTCCGCTGATCAAGCTTGTACTTTGTGCCGGTATAGAAATCGTCCGCACCGTGCGATGGAGCGGTGTGCACAGCTCCGGTTCCTTGCTCCGTGGTGACGTAGTTGGCCAGCACGCCAAGAATCGAGCGATCAAGAAACGGATGCGCAAATGTTGCGTACTCGAGTTTCTGGCCTGGGAAGCGAGCAACGATCGACGCACCCGTGAACTTGCAGGCTTCGATTGTCGCTTTGGCCAGCGCATCTGCGACGATGTAAAGCTCGCCATTGTGTTCAAGCGCTACGTATTCCAGATCGGGATGGAATGCTACGGCCATGGAAGCGGGAAGCGTCCATGGAGTCGTCGTCCAGATAATGGTTGAAACTTTTTTCCCGGCCAACGCGGGATCGATCTTTGCCGGATCGCTGGTGAGCTGGTACTTCACCCATACGCTGGGGCTGGTGTGGTTGGAGTATTCGATCTCGGCTTCCGCCAGCGCGGTCTTGTCATGGATGCACCAGTAGACCGGGCGCAGGCCTTTATAGACAGCGCCGTTTTCCATGAAGTCAAACAACTGGCGAACGATGACCGATTCGTACTGCTTTGACATCGTGGAATACGGTTGCTCCCAGCGGCCAAGAATACCAAGGCGCTTGAACTGGTCACGCTGGATATTAAGAAACTTTTCCGCGTAAGCACGGCACTCTCGGCGGACGGCGATGGCCGGTATCTCCAGCTTCTTGCGGCCAAGCTTCTCATCAATCTTGATTTCGATGGGTAAACCGTGGCAGTCCCAGCCGGGAACGTAGGGCGAATCGAACCCTGCCATGGTTTTTGACTTCACCACAAAATCTTTCAGGCACTTGTTGAGAGCATGGCCTTCATGGATAGCTCCGTTTGCATACGGAGGGCCGTCATGCAGCACATAACTAGGCGCGCCGCGGCGAGACTCGCGGATCTTCCGATAAATATCCATCTTCTCCCAGCGCTCAAGCCATTTGGGCTCGTTCTGAGGCAGGTTTGCCTTCATGGAGAAGTCGGTTTTAGGAAGATTCAGGGTCTTCTTAAGTTCAAGCGGCTGCCGCATGTTCACTCCGAGTGGGCTAATTCTTCATTATAAACAGTCAAAGATACAGGGTTCCCGCCTACGCGAAAGACCAATGACCATTTAGGCCCGACGTTACGAACGTTTCGACGTAATTTACCAATTCTTTACAGACGCTGGGGCACAATATGAATCTAAATGAAAAACGCGCCCACTTTGAATCCCAGGGAACACGAGGACAGAGAATTGCCCAAAGAAAATTCCTCGCCGACGGCGAAGCTGCATCCAGGCGAAGATGAGGCACAGAAACTTCACCTGAGAAATGCAACTCACAAGGCGAATCCCTCATCTGGTATGAGTGTAAGCAGATCACATGAATCCGGTAGTGAAAAGGTTTCTCGGGTCGGACCAATGGCGAATCACGTAATCGTTCCCAATCAGTTCTTCGGTAAGGATGTTCCCAAGCTCAACGGCCTTCCGCAGATGCATCAGTCGATGCTGACGTCTCTATTCCTGAACGTCAAGGAAGCGATCTTCCCGGAAAAATTACCGCCTCTGCGAATCACTTCGCGCCCTGTCAACGTGGGCGAAATCTGGAGTACTGCCCGCCCCAAGAAAGCGACCTCAGGGTCGCTGACTTTGCATGCGTTTGCTATCGCCGGCCTGATTGCCGTTTCCATCTGGGGCGGACGGTCTGCAACCGTGGTGAAGCCGGAAGAGCATGTCACGCTGATTGCTCCGCCTCTTACCGATTATCAACCTGTGATGAAGCCGGTTGAAGCCCCCAAGGCCCTCGCGGGCGGCGGTGGCGGCGGCAACGCTTCAAAGATTTTTGAAAGCAAAGGGCACTTGCCAAAGGTTGCGCCAGAGCAGATTGCGCCCCCAACAGTTGAAATCCTGAACACTAAGCCGAAGCTTGCGGTGGAAGCGACAGTGGTTGCGCCGGCCAATGTGAAACTGCCGGACAATCCCAACATGCCGAACCTGGGGAATCCCATGTCAGCGCGCGTAACTGGACCAGCTTCCAATGGAAGCGGTACGGGCGGCGGCATCGGGTCTGGCACCAATAACGGCATCGGCTCCGGCGCTGGCCCGGGACATGGTCCGGGACAGGGTGGCGGTTTTGGCGGCGGCACTTACAAGCTTGGCGATATCGGAGTAACGGCGCCGATAGCTAAGTTCACGCCTGATCCGGAATTTTCTGAAGAAGCCCGACGGGCCAAGTATGAAGGCACAGTGGTTTTGGCTGCGGTGATTGGGCCAGATGGCCGGCCGCGCAACATCAGGGTTGTACACAGCCTGGGAATGGGACTGGATCAGAAAGCTGTGGAGCGGGTGAAAAGCTGGCTGTTTGAACCGGGCAAGAAAAATGGCACGCCAGTAGCGGTGGCAATGAATATAGAGGTGGGATTCCACCTGTACTAAGCTTGTTTTTGTGTAGCACTTTATAGCCGGCTTAGGCGCGCAAGCTTCCTGCCCGGCGAGCTGACAAAGGAGAGGAGAACCTGCCTCTCCTTTTTGGTTGTGTGCCGAGCATGTTCGACAGCTGGAAGGTGAAGTCCTCTTCACAACCTGATGGAGGTGAAGTGATAACGAAGCGCAAGGGCGTCGCCGTGAGGCGGGGTCTGAAAGAAGCGTGGATCAAAAGCGCGAGCCGATGAGCAAGAACCGGATGATGAGGCCTACGG
Source organism: Acidobacteriaceae bacterium (assembly GCA_027307045.1). Taxonomy (GTDB): domain Bacteria; phylum Acidobacteriota; class Terriglobia; order Terriglobales; family Acidobacteriaceae; genus Angelobacter. The sequence continues at coordinate 35,119 of DAHUXR010000012.1, read as the reverse complement.
TGCCGGACGAGTTGGCAACTGACAACGAAGTCCATATCCATCAAGGGCACTGGTGGTAAATCCGGCGGTTGCGTGCGGAAGGCGGTCGAACTTACCTCGGGAGATCTGTTGTTGGTCACGAAATCGTGACTGAGGACGGAGTAAATCCTCCTGATCCAACGACAGAAGTCAGCAGAGGGCATAGTAGTTCCGTAAGGAATGAAGGCCCGAACCGTAAGCGTGTCCCACGCGATAAAAGACCCATCAAGGAATAATGTGTTAACACAACGACATTCTTGCGATCAATAAACCCGAAAAATCGCATGATGTTGCATGAATAGTTCCAGGATGGAAAGTTCACGGCATGGTGCAGAGGAATGCAAACTATAACTGCAAAAAAATGCACTTATCTATTACTTTGCCAAGGGCGTGCTGACGGTCGCCTGCAAGGCGCTGGCTGTCTTTGCGGCGATGCAGCATTCGCCTGCGGGAATTGGGCTGCCGTGGGGGCAGGTGCGCGGATGTCCCAGGAAGGTGCAGATGCGCTCCGTGGCTTCCGGCGAAAGAATATGCTCGAACTTGCAGGCTTCTTCCGCGATTTCATTTTCATCATGCACGTGAAAAGTCTGGGTGAAGAGGCGTTCTGCGAGCCGATGGCGGCGAATCACGTCTTCCGCCCGCTTGCGCCCTTTTTCCGTGAAGATGATCATGTGATCGCCGTGGCCTGTATGCTCAGTAGCCGGACGGAACGCCACATGGCAGCGGTTCAGCACCTGCTTGTGCGTGTGCGGCTCCAGGGCGTGCTCTGTGAGATCGACCAGCCCCATGCTCTGCATGCGCTCCAAGGCCAACCGCATGGGCAGCGCGCCTTCAACCTCAACGCGACCTAGCTCTGCAGGCTCGCCATTTTCCGCCAGCACCCAAAGCTCTTCCAGAACTTCATCGAACTGTTCTTCGTCCGCAAGAGCGAAGATTTCTTGTGCCGCAATTTTGCCGTGGTGCAGTTCCAACCGGCGATCGGCGAGGCGGGCGACAACCGGATCATGCGTGACCATGATGATGGTGCGTCCCTGAGCGTGCATTTCGCGCAACTTGCGCAGCACGATTTCTTCATTCACGGCGTCAAGGTTGCCGGTCGGCTCGTCGGCCAGGATGATGTGGGGATCGTTGATCAAGGCGCGGGCGATACAAACGCGCTGCTGCTCGCCACCGGAAAGTTGCGAAGGCAGATGGTCTGCACGGTCCCTTAGACCCACGTGATCGAGCGCGGCCAGAGCCTCGGTTTTGTCCGTCATGCTGTGGAAGTATTGCGCCAGCATGATGTTCTCAAGGGCCGTGAGGTAGGGAATCAAGTGAAATTGCTGGAAGATGAAGCCGATCTTTTCCGCGCGAAAACGATTCAGCTCCGCCGGAGTCATTTTGGAAATGTTCGTTCCGTGCATCCAGATTTCGCCGGTGGTGGGCTGATCAAGGCAGCCCATCAGGTTCACAAGTGTGGACTTGCCTGACCCGGAAGGGCCCATTACGGCAAGCCACTCGCCAGCGGCGACTGAGAGTGAGACGTCATCCAGCGCGCGCACTTCGACGTTGCTCTTGTACACACGGGTCACGTTCTTGAGTTCTATCGGCATTATTCTCCTCGCAGGATGCCTGCGGGCTGTATCTGCTGCAACAATCTTAATGGAGCCGTGGACGCGATCAGCGCCAAGACAACGCTTCCCAGCAAAACCGGAACAAGGAGCAACGGCTGCGGCAAAATGGCGGCGTCAAAATTGGCTTTGCCGATCCAGAACGCGATGCCGCAGCCCAAAATGTATCCTGCGATAGAGCCTGTGACCGCCAGCAAAGCGGACTCAGAAGCGAAGAGAAAGTTGACAACGCGGTCGGAAGCTCCCAGGGCTTTCATCACGGCAAAATCTTTGCGGCGTTCAAGCACTGACCCGGTGAAAGTGGCTACCATGCAGAGCATGATCAGGACCACGACGACGGCGGAAGAGGCGAGAACGACCGAGCGGGTCTTGCCGACGACGGCGGTCTGCGCCTGAGTGATCTGGCGGACAGGTTTTGCTTCAGCCTGAGGAAGCGCAGCCCGCAGGCTGGCGATAGCAGCTTGAATATCCCGCGGCTTGCCTTCGATACGAACGAGAGCTGTGTTGGGGTGGACGCCGGTTAGGCGTACGAAATCGTCGAGAGGAATATAGACGCGGCTGTCATCGTCTGAGCCGGAATGGAAAAACCCTGCCGGCTTGATCACAGCAGCATTTTTTCCAAATGAGAGTTGGAGGTCCGCGCCGTGGGTGATCGTTTCATCCACGCGAGCGCCCACCAAAGCGCTGCCCGAACCTGCATTGCTGAAAGACCATGACGAGTTCAGCTTGCGAAGCTTATCGATATCGGCGCCGCCGACAACGATTCTCGATTTGCTGGTGGCTTCTGTCGCAATGGCATAGGCAACGGGAACGATCTCGCCCGCATGGCCAATGGTCTTACCGATGCCGGCCAATTCGCTGGGAGTCAAAGCGCCGGATGTTTTTGTGACAATCACGTTCGCGCCAAATCCCCGGAACTCGCGGCTGAGCTTACTTTCGAGATCGGAATAAATGGTAAGAGCTGCGGTGGCGATGGTGGCAACTACGGCAACGGAGACCAGGGCGGTGAAAGCGCGGTCCTTGCGCACCCAGGCGGCTTTGAGAAGCAAGCGAAGAAGAAGTTGGGTGCGGGTCATGCGTCGCCTCTGAGGACGACAGCGGGATCAAACTGCATGGCTTTGCGTACGGCCCCCGCACTGCCAACAAATGTAACCAGCACGGCTGCAAACAGCACCACAACCAGCACCACGGGATGAACCACGATGGCGGAGCCAAAAATGCTTTGTCCAATGCGATGCGCCAGAACCGCGCCAGCAATAAAGCCAATCAGACCGCCGGCGAGGGCCAGGAATGCGGCTTCAGTGAGGAAGAGGGAAGCCACGGCGGAATTTCCCGCGCCCAGAGACTTCATAAGGCCAACTTCCTGCCGGCGTTCAAGGATGGTTGCAGCCATGGCGGCAGAGACCGCAAGCGCAGCAGCCAGAAGCGCCGCGAGCGTGAGCAGCAGCATGAGTCCGGAAACGCGAGATAGAACTTTGCCTTGATTCTGCTCCACCTGACGAATTTGCTCCACGCGCGCGTTGGGCAGCACTTCACGCAGCTGATAAGCGATGGAGTTGGCGTAAGGCGAGCAACTCCATCGTTCGAGATCAGGCGGCGATAACTTGCTCGGATCTTTGCGGGCGAAGGCATCTTCCGGTTTAGTAAGGGCACTCACGCTCACGCGACGTACAGCGTTGGGCTGGTGAAGAATGATCTGCGCGATGTGCAAGGGAGCGACAATGGCCTGGTCTTCATCGCCACCGGAATTCAAGATGCCGCTAATGCGCAGCTTACGGCCGCCGATTTCAATCTGATCGCCAATATTCAGCCCCGCTTGTTGCGCCAGCTTGCTGCCGGCTAAGACGTCCGGCGGAAGCTGCTCAGGGAAGTCGCCATAATCCTGCGGCCACGCACCCTCCACTTTCCACCAGGGATTTACGCTGCGAACGCCAGTGGTGAATTCTTCTTTGCCATAACGTAACGGCTGGGCGAAGTATGTGCCGACCAGTTCGGCTTTGATCTCGCCGTTGGGCGTCTGGATTTTTTGCGGCGCGCTGAGAAATGGCGCGTAGCCCTTGATGTTGTGTCCCCAGAAGATGCCCTTGATCTTGATGAGATCCTGCTCGTTGATGAAAGCGCCTTCGCTGGCGGGCTTGAGATTGACGCCGCCAATGTTTACGTCGAGCGTATCTTCAATGGGAGTGATGACCAGGTTGGCGCCAAGGCTGCGCAGTTCCTGATTGATCTTGTCGCCGATATCGTTTCCCACGGCGATCATGGCCGTGGCGATGCTCATGCCCAGCGCGATGGCCAGCAGGGCCACGCTCTTGCGCCGCTTTTGCCTCCGGAATGATTCAAACAACAATCGCAGGAACATTACTTTGAGAATTGCCCAACCTGCTGGGCCAGGTCAGTGATGGAAATCACAACGGAATCGCCATCCTGAGTTGATTGCAAAGGAATGGGGTTGCAGCCGCCGGGCTGGCCCACGCTCTGCGGATTAATGGGCGCGGCGCAGTTCTTACAGATAAGGCCGCTTGCGCCCTTGTAAAAGCCGATGCCGCCACAGATCTGGCAGGCGTCAAAGACTGAAGCAATTTTGTTGTCGGGTTTGCGATACAGGAGGAAGCGTACGCGGGTGCCGTTGACGTTGGCGGCATAGCGCTGCAACTCGCCCTGCGGCAGGTCCTTGGTGGAAATTGTGATTTTCCCGTTGGTGAAGGTTACTTCCGTGGCTTGCGAGAGCGGCGGCGGGCCTTCCGCATAAATCACTTCGGCTGTGATGGTGGTGATAAAGACAAAGGCGGTCACGCAAACCAGCACTGCCCACAGGCGTTCGCGGTGGGCTGTCCACTGGAGCTTGCGTTCTTCAGCCTTGCTGACGGGTTGGGTGGCGACCACGGCTTCCGGCTTGCGACGACGATATTCCAGCAGCACCATCATGGCGACCAACGCCAGCATGGTGACAGGGAAGAAGTAATCATTGCGCGCGATGGGGCCAATGAGAGCCATCTCACGCTTGCTTGAGGGAAGCACTCCGGATTCAGAAAGCTCATGCAGACCGGAGAGCGTGAGCTGGGCGGCAACAAAGAACAGAATCACCGTGGTGACTCTAAAGAATTTGCGCAAGTCAATGCGCACACTACCCTTGACGAACATCACACCAAAGACCACAGCCAGAGCGACGCCAAGAAGTGTCCCCAGGAAGCTCATGAGTTCGGTGGAGTTGAGCGAGACGCCGGCCAGAATGGCGACGGTTTCTATGCCTTCACGAAAGACCATGAGGAAGACAAAAGCAAAGAGGCCGAATCGGGATCCTGTGCCAGCGAGGGATCCGACTTTGTTTTCAATTTCGCCCTTCAGCTTGCGGGCGGTGAGCATCATGAAAATGACCATGCTGACGACAAAAACGGCGGCCACCAGCATGACCCAGCCTTCAACTTTATCCTGGTTGATGGGCGCGTAAGAAAGCGCGACCGCGCCGGCGATGCTGCCAAACAGGGCCGCAACCAGCGCATAATAGACGGTGCGGCGCAGGTCAGGGCGGCCTATCTTGGAGAGATAAACCAGCGTGATGCCCACGATTAATGCGGCTTCCACGCCTTCCCGCAATGTAACCACCAGGGCGGAGAACATACGATTAAGGTTTCGATTATGAAAATGAAATTCAATTTCATTTTCAATTAGAAATTGTACCGAGTGGGTAGGTTAGCAGTCAACAAATTGAAAATACAGGACCGAAATGGGAATTTAAGGGATTTCCGTGGATGAGCGCAATCCCGATTAGATCAATCATGGTGAATGACTGCTGGTCATCTGTTCAAAGTGATCAACTTTTCACTCTTGAGTTCGCCGATCCATTGGAGGCGCTGTGCAGCTATATCTCTCAGTCGATACGCAGTACTTCCTTCTTCTTGACTGGCTTCACTGACCTGAGCTTCGTATTCGGCAGCTTTCTTCTCCATGTCGGCTATGGTGTCATCGGCGGGAATGATTTTCATGGTATTGCTGTGCCTTCTTGAGGTTGTGCGCGCAAATGCCTGTTTACAAAAAATGATTGAGGGTTATTCTGGTTGGGAGCGGACAGATATGAAGAACATTGCGATCCTGCTTGTATTTGCCGTGGCCACAGCCATTTCCTGTAGCGCAGAATCCAGCGCGACAAATCGGCGCGACCAGGCTCTCAGAAAAGTAGGCGCTTGCCTCCGGCGGAACGAAGTGTCCAGTCGCCAGTGCAGGAAGTTGAAGCAGAACATTCAAATCCTTGTTGACGCATACCGCGGTGGCGACAAATCAGTGCTTCCTGCCCTGCTCCAAGTTCACCTACCTGACTGACTTCTACGGCGAGGCTTTGTTAAGTGACCCTGATGGCTTCCTTGCAGCCGTTAACCAGCTGCCGGAGAAGGCGCAACAAGAGGTCGCGATAGGAATCGCCGGAGGGGCTTTCAATCTTCTCACCAAGCCGCGTTTCACTGCGCTGCGGGCCGCGTTAAAGGGCGTACCGCAATCATCTCCGCTCAAGAGCATAGCGCAGGAGTGTTTGCAGCAACTTGAAACGAACAATGCATCACTGTTCCTGAATTACTTCCCACCGCAGACCTTCACAAGCCGCACCGCTTATGTGCATACCTTCTGGTATTCGCGCGAGTTGTATGCACTTGGAGAACAGCCGTTGTGGCCCCCTGAGTCCTCCGAGGAGACAACGTATCGTTTCACGCACCTGGGAGCTTTTTCAGGCCCCAAGAGCGTAAGGCTGACGGTATTGCCTGACGGTACCGGGACCGTGAGGATCAAAGCTCTTAGTCCGTCACGGTACAGGCAAGAAATGGACGATTCGAGAACGGTCAGTGCCGAGCAAGTGAGTAGATTCCTTGACATACTGACGAAAGCCGACTATTGGCACGTCCCAACGGAAATGCCGCGCCGTGGTCTGGATGGAGCCGACTGGATTCTAGAAGGACGGCAAGGTGGTCAGTATCGCGTCGTTGTGCGATGGTGTCCGGGTACGGGATCTCGCGAGCCGGAGGTATTGGCGTTCGCTGGTGCCGCGCGGCTTCTGCTTGACTTTTCCGGCCACAAGTACAACGGCGGGTGCTGACCTACAGGTAATAGCCCAGGCCAGAAAAGATTTTCCTGAAGGAACCCGTCTGCATCTGGTCAACTTCAAGCCAGTGGTCCTCATGGGCGTCGCCTTCCATGATTATCTCTAACTGACCGTCGCCGTCCACGTCGGCTATGCCCATGGGGAACCAAGTGGTGACGGTGGGCGCGTCAGCGTTCGTTTTTTGGAACGGCACTTTTCGTAGCGTCTGGATGTGGCCGCCTGAATGAACAACAACAATGATCTGACAGAGCATTAGATCAGTCCCACTTGTCTCGCCGTAGTCTGCTGCAGCAAGGAACCATTTCGCAGACGAAGGCTGCCAGACGGTAAAGTAGATGTCCTTTTCCGCCTTTGCTGGCAGGCCGAGCCGACGCATTTCCCCCAGCAGAAGGTTTCGGATTGCGAGAGATGGCGCACTGCGCTGGCGGCATTTCGGCCGGCCAGTGGTTACGTCGGTTTCGCAGTCGAAAGCCGCGGTTACGTTAACGCCGGTTAGCAATGGTTTTGAATAACGAGTATCACAGCCGTTTTTGGGACCTTTCCCGAACGGCGATGTGCCGCAAAAATGAGAGCGCAAAAAAGACTCGGCCTTCTGGCAGGGAGCCGTAGCACAGGGCGGGCGATGTGGGTCTTTCTCGCGTTGACCTTGGAGGCGTGGAGCAACAACGCATAGCAACATCACAGCTGCAAGAATAGTATTTTCGTACCTTAGAACTGACATCGTTCGCTCCCGTTTGATGTTTCGATACTAATCTCGCAAAGTGGGATGTGCCCTACAGATGTCAGGGCTGCCGGTCCGCCGACGTACGAAAGAAGGCGAGCGCATTTTGGGCGAACTGGGCCGCAGCGCCAAAGAAGACCGGTCCATGGCCGGCGTTGGGCACAATCCAGAGCGCGGACCGGGGGATAACGCGATACAAGTCCAGCGCCATCTCCACCGGATAAAGAGGATCGCGGTCGCCATAGACGATCAAGGTCGGCGCCGTGATTCTGGAAAGTGATTGAGGCGTGAAATTCATGTCGTCATAACTGTCCTTCATATCACGTGCCCAATCCCAGAGAGCCATAATCTGCTGGTCGCCGTGCTTGTGGCGGTTGCGCATGATCTCCCACTCCTGCGGGGGCTGGTCAGCAGCGGACGGGACTCGTGCCATGATCGCCCGAGCCTGTTCCGGAAAGTGCATGGTGGAGCTGACAAGAACCATTGCTTCAATTCGGTCCGGCTGCAGGGTTGCGATATGAAGAAGAATGTTTCCTCCCATGCTCAAACCGACGGCGCGGCACTTCCTGATGCCAAGATGGTCCAGAAGAGCCAGGATATCCAGAGCACACTGGCGATGGGTAATCGTCCTGCCAGGATTGGTGCTCCTGCCGTGGCCGCGCGCATCGGGTTTGATGAGCGTGTATTGGCGAGCGAATTCGTCGCGACCGGCGTGGGCCCAATTTTCCTGGCAGCCAGTGCCGCCATGCAAGAGCAGGAGCGGCTCTCCGGCGCCTTCAGTTTCGTAATACATTTCAATGCCGTTGAGGTGAATGCTTTCGGCTGCCATGTCGCACATTATGGCGAGCGGAGAGTAAAGAAACAACCTGGTAAATGCGCGTGATAAAATGCATGATCCACTCGCAGCAAGTGCGCATTACGCTGATGCCCAAACATCCCGGTACTCCCATTACAGCGTCTTACCTTAGGTGACTCAGCGTCCTAAGATCACTGTTTGCAGAACACCCGATGAGATGTTGCGGATTCGTCCGTTGTGGGAGGAACTGTGTGCGGATGGCCGGTACACGGTTTTTCAGAATTTTGAGCTGAATCTGCTAGCGGCGGCGCGGTTTGCCGAAAGGGAAGAGCCGTATGTAGTGTGCGCGGAGTCAGAGCGCGGCGCGGCCATTGTGCCTGCTGTGTTGCGCAGAAGCGACGGATCTATCCGATTGCTGGGGGAGGAGCTGTTTGACTATCGGACATTTCCGCATCGCGGAGACGACGAGGTTTTGCGGGCTGCTGTGGGAGCATTGGCTGAACTGGCGTGTCCGCTGGAAATTGTGGCCATGCGGGAAGAGGACCTCGGCGGCCTGACCGATGAGTTGGATCTGACGCCATTTGTCGCCGCGCCGGGTGTAAGTTGCGCGCAGGTTTCAGCGGAACATTTTGCGGCGGCGCATACGCGGCTGGCGCGCAATCTGCGCAGGATGGAACGGCTAGGCTTTGCTTTGCGGGCCTATGACGGCAACAATCCGCAGCTTCTGCGCTCGATTTATACCGCCAAGGCGCAACAGGATGAGGCGAGTTTATTTCATGATTCCGCGCGCGTTGAGTTTATGGTGAGCGCCGCTGGTTTGATGCCGGACGTGTTCGAGGTCTTTACGCTCGAAAACGGTAGGAAGATGGCTGCGGCGGTGGTGACGCTGCGGGATGGCCAGTGGCGGCGGTTTTATACAGGATGGTTTGCGCCCGAATATGAGAAGCATTCACCGGCCCTGGCGCTAATTTTTGAGATTACACGCCGATCTCTTGCAGAAGGAATGGATTGCGATTACATGACCGGCGAGCAGCCCTACAAGATGCGGCTGGCGACAAATTCGATGGCGTTGTATAAGGTGCGGGCGACTGCGGAGCATCTGGCGGCGGCTGGAAGAGAGTTGCGGATGGCAGTGTGAGAGCTGTCTGGCCTTGCATGGTCGTAAGAGATCGTGAGAGATCGTGTTGCCTCGCGGGGGGCGATTCAATTTGACTTGATCAGCGAGATGTCACACTGGCTGACGCGCGGCGGCAGCGGAGCGGGTTCCTCACCGCTTCGGCTTGCCAAGGCTCGCCGTCGGGATTCGGAATGGCATGTCGTTGGACGGGCGCTAGTTCATGAAAGTACACACCCACGGATAGAAATACACCGCCCCATAAGGGACCGTGGAGGACGTCTTGCCCTTTTTCTAAAACGATGCCATTACGAGCGCTTCGTCTTTGGGGAAACTGCGATGACGTTCAGGGAGTTTACCGCTAGTCCAGCGTGCCCAGGCGCTTCAAAAATTCTTGAGCTTCCTTGAATTGCGGAAAGAGTTTCTCTTCCTCACGGAAGGCGGCGGGATGCACGGCGCGGCGGCTGCCGCGCAGCTTGACGGGATGCCGCAGGTGCAGCATCTCATGATAGACGAGATATTCAATGGCATAGAGCGGCACGCCCGCGGAATCGAACACACGGCTGACGACGATGGTGTTATGCGCCGGATCATAGTGGCCCAGGCTCCGCAGGGACTTGTTGCCGCTCCAGGTCATTTGCGGTCGAGCCATAAGGCCGTGGAAGAAGCGAAGATTCAGATCGTCAAAAATCCGGTTGAGATCGTAATGCTTGCCTTGCGGGCTTTCAATGCGCTTGCGTCCGCGCAATTGGCGAATGAGTTGCGACTTCTGCGCCATGGCATGACTGCCAGTGTATTTGCGGTAACGCGCGGCATGGGCCGCGTCAACGGGCTTGCGATGGAGCTTGGCGATGAGGATATGGAGAATGGCATAAAGCACTGGTTCGGGAGCGCCTTCAAGAAGATCTGAGAGGCGGACAAAGATGCGTCCCTGGCGAAGGCGGATGGTGCAATTGATATTGGCGAAGCGATAGAAACGAATTTCAAATTCCGGCATAGGGGCGCGAGGGCGCAGGTCGCGGTATGCCTGCTCAAAAATCTGGGTGAGGTTGGAGGTCATGTGGATCAAGAAACTAGCCGCGAATGCACGCGAATAAACACGAATCAATAAAACAAATCAAAAGAGTGTTTTGGAAATTTAAATCTCTTCAACTATTTTTTAGTAGAACCTTTCTGATCGTGCGTGGTTTCCATGTATTCACGTGCCATATCCGCATTGGACTTGAGTGAATCCATGGCATCCTGCAGGACAAAGCGGAAATCTGGAGCTTCCTTTTTTGTGACAGGATCGGTTTCACTGGCTGATTTGAGCGCATTCAGCCTTTGGTCAAAGCGCGCGTCAGCGTCAATCAACTCCTTCAACCCTTTGTGATATTGCTTGACAGTATCTTTATCCAGCGGGCGACCTTCATATTGATCAAGATTGTCGTTGATTTCGTCCATGAGGCTGGCGAAATCTTCCAGCAGGTCATGGATCTGCTTGCCGCGGTCCGCGGCCTGCTTGGGATCGAGACGGACCTGATCAATGGCCAGGAGACGCGCCTCAGTAAACTTGATCATGAGCTTGATGCGATTGTAGGGATCCATGGCTACTTGACGAAGCTGATCGGCTTCAGATTCAGTGAGGGGATCACGCCTTTTGGCGGAGGCCGCTATGCTCAGCAGCAACAACAGCAACATTATCCTGGTCGCGATTTTCATTTGTGGTCCTCTTTTTTGCCTGGCGGGGCGAACATGGATTCAAGCACTTCTTCAGTAAGTCTTTCCAGTTCCTTTTCCACGGCCTCAACCCTTGGCCGGTCTTCCGCAGCCAGGGTGCGCTTCATGTTTTCCAGGCGGCGGTGGCAATCACGAAGAGATTTTTCCGTCTCTTTCATCTTCTTGCGCGTCTGGATGGCGAGATCATGCGCCTTGGTGGCGTATTGCAGAATCTCCTGCACGGTGGCATGACCTTTGACGGATTCACCGTCAGTAAATTGCTTGTCTGCTACGGCGACCAGCTTGTCCGCGATTTCAGCGTAGAGCCGGCCTTGCTGGTCAGTTGCAGCATGCTCGGCTTCCGCCTTGAGTTGATCGACGGTTTTTTGCTCAGCACCGGCGACGAGCGCGAGTGAGAGCAGAATAAGGATGGAAAAAAGTTTTGGCATTGTCAGTTGGGTAAAATCGCCTTGAGCCGGTGACGGGCTTGAAATTCCTGATCTGGGAACTTGCCGCCAGCGACCCCCAGAAAGAGCTTATAGTTTTCCGCCGCAGGTTTGTACATCCTTAGATTATCGTACGCTGTGGCGCGGAGAAAATATGTGGCCGGAGTTTCCGGCTGGAGCTTGACGCGCGCGTCCAGGGCGCGGATGGTGAGTTCATAATTCTTGTTTTGTTCGGCCGCGTAAGCGAGATCAGAATAGCCTTGGACAAGGTTTGGGTTGAGTTGGACTGCTTTCAGCAAGACCGTTTGTGCTTCAGGATATTTGAGCTGGTGCATGAGGGCGGTGCCGTAGTCGAGATGAAGCTGCGCGTCAGTGGGGCTCTGCGCGATCAGCGGACGAAGAAGATCAGCAGCGGCGGGGTATTGTTTAATTTCAAGATAGAGGCCGGCGAGAGCGCGTGCGAGTTTAGGATCGGGAGAAGTTTTGTACAACGGCTCAAGTGTGGCGATAGCTTCCTGCGTCTTACCTTCAGCCGCCAGCAGCTTGCCGAGCTGAAGTTGTGCGGCTGTATTTTGCGGGTTGGCAGAAATGTATTTGTGCAGCCAGGTCTCGGCGTCGGAGAAGCGTTTTTGCTTGAGATAGAGGCCGATGAGGCGCTCGACGCTGTCATTGTTTCCGGCTTCGGCGAGCTTGAGATATTGCTGCTCAGCCGCAGGGGTATTACCAGAGCGGTCTGCCATGCGAGCCGCGCCGAGCTGCGCTTCAGAATTTGTGGGATCAAGTTCAGCGGCTTTTTGGTAGGCCGCGAGCGCATCCTGCGGCGCGCTTTCTTCAGTGACTTGCGCCAGGGAGAGCCATGCCGCGGCAAGAGCCTGCTGTCCGCCGGTCGTCGGCTTGAGAGTGACTGCCGTTTTTAAAGCGGAAGAGGCGGCGGCGAGGTCGCCGGATTTGGCGAGAGCGAGGCCAAGATTTTGTTGCGCTTCAAACCATTTGGGCGAGAGCGCTACGGCTTTTTTATATGCGGAGATGGTTTCAGCGGACTTGCCGAGATGACTTTGCGCGAATCCGAGATCGAACCAGGCTTGAGGATTTTCAGACTGATTGGCGATTAGCGCTTGCAGCTTTTCTTCAGCTTGAGAGTATTGCTGTTTTTGTAGGAGAGACTCGGCGTCTTTGAGCGCGTCGGCGGCGCGGTCGCCTTCAGCGGATGTTTGCGGATGAGATTTATGAGTTGGGTGTGTTTGCGCGTGCGCAAGCGCTTGCAGAGCGAGGCTTGCCAGCAACGCAACGGCGATGATTTTAGTGGTGCCCATTCGATCCAGAGTTCTCGCTCTTTAAGATGCGTGCCAGCCACTTTCCGGTGTGGGAATTCTTGGATTTTTCTACGGTCTCCGGCGATCCAGCCACAACAATCTGCCCGCCGCGTCCACCGCCTTCGGGCCCGAGATCGATGCACCAATCGGCAACTTTGATCACATCTAGATTATGTTCAATGCAAAGCACGGAGCCCCCGGCGTCAATGAGCTTGCGGAAGGCTGCGAGAAGCTTGCTGACATCATCAAAATGGAGGCCGGTGGTAGGCTCGTCGAAAATATAGAGTGCGCCTTTGCCGGCGCGGGCACGTTTGCGCTGCTCTTTTTCTTCAGGCGTGGCGGGATCAAAACCCTGCGCGCGTCCAGTGGGAACAAGATGTGCCGCAAGCTTCATGCGCTGTGCTTCACCACCGCTCAGCGTGGTGGCCGACTGCCCGAGCCGCAGATAGCCAAGGCCAACTTCTTCCAGCACGCGCATCTTGTCAGTGATCTTGGGATGTCCAGCGAAATATTGCAGCGATTCACGCACCGTGAGGTTCAGCACCTCATGAATGTTTTTGCCTTTATAGCGGACGTCGAGAATCTGCGGCTTATAGCGCGTACCTTTGCAGTCTTCACAAATTAATTCGACATCGGCGAGAAACTGCATCTCCACAGTCACCGTACCATCACCCTGGCATGTTTCGCATCGGCCGCCCGGAATGTTGAAACTGAAATGGCCTGCGCCGTAGCCGTGCTTGTGCGCTTCAGCGACAGACGCAAACACTTCGCGGATGGCGTCAAATGCCTTGATATAAGTCACGGGATTACTGCGGGGAGTCCGGCCAATGGGACTTTGATCAACTAAAATTATATCGGCAATGTATTGGCCGCCGGTGACGCGCTTAAATCCGCTCGCGGCGGGGCCGGGGCCTGCGGTGATGCCTTTTTCCGCAGCCAGCGCCTGATACAAAACGTCATGCACCAGCGTTGATTTCCCCGATCCCGACACGCCCGTAATCGCCACCAGCATGCCGAGCGGAATTTCCAGGTTGATATTTTTCAGATTGTGCGCCCGCGCGCCTTCGATCCTTATCATCGGCACGCCCGGCGTTCGACGGTCCCGCGGAATCTGTATCCGCAGCTCCTGGTTCAGGTATCTTCCCGTCAGCGACTGCGGCATCTGCTTGATCTGCTCATACGTCGCCGACGCCATCACTCGTCCGCCGTTCTCGCCCGCGCCGGGGCCCAGGTCAAGGATCAAATCTGCTGCGCGCATGACTTCAGGATCGTGCTCCACGACCAAAATCGTATTTCCCAGATTTCTCAACTCATGCAGGATCGACACCAGCCTCGCCGTGTCGCGACTATGCAGCCCAATCGACGGCTCATCCAGCACGTACAACGCGCCCACCAGCCGCGATCCAAGCGATGTTGCAAGCTGAATTCTCTGCGCTTCGCCGCCGCTCAGCGTTGAAGCCAGCCGATCCAGCGTCAGATACTCGAGCCCGACATCATTTAAAAACTTTAGCCGCTCCTGAATCTGCTCCAGAATTTTTCCGGCAATCTCGGTCTTCTCCGGCGAAAGTTTCAGCGTCTTAAAAAATTCCGCGGCGGCTTCCACCGTCAACTGCGTCAGTTCGCGGATATTCCTGCCATCAATCTTCACTTGCAGCGCGTCCGCGCGCAGCCTGCCTCCGCCGCACTCCGGACACACCGCATACCCGCGATACCTGCTCAAAAACACGCGCACATGCAGCTTATATTTCTTGCGTTCCAGCGCCGCAAAAAATCCCTGTATGCCGGCGAACTTGCCTTCGCCTTCCATCACCAGCTCGCGCTGCTCCTTGCTCAGGTCCTGCCACGGCACATCAAACGGCACGCCAGCCTGCCGCGCAAACTTCCGCAACTCCGCCTGCCACGGACGATACTTCGGCTTGGTAAACGGCTCAATCGCGCCTTCACTCAGCGTCTTCGTCACGTCCGGAATCACCAGGTTCAAATCAAAATCTATCGTGTTGCCAAATCCCTGGCACCTGGGGCACGCGCCAAAAGGATTGTTAAATGAAAACAGCGGCGGCTCCGGCTCTTCATACTTAATGTGGCAGTTCTTGCATTCGAAGCGATGGCTGAATCGCCACTCCTGCGGCATCTCGCCTTCGCTCGGTGTAGTTTCGACGCGCATCGCTTCACGCTCTCGACGTCCGGCTTGCTCGCGGTTCGTGCTTTCCTCTGCCAACGCTTCGGCCTCTCGACTTGGCGCAGGCTCGCGCGGCACTAACTCGTCGCGAAGCGCCGAAGGCTCGCGGAGCGCTAATTCGAAGATCGTCTCTCCCGCTTCTCGATATCCAGTCTCCAGCGCGTCCACAATTCTTGTCCGCTGATCTGGCCCTGTAACGATGCGATCAATCAACACATAAACCGGCTGGTTGAAATCAATGTCCAGCAGCGACTCCGGCGTCGCAAACTCAAAGATCTGTCCATTCTGAAAGAGCCGGCCAAAACCTTTTTTGCGCAGGTCGAACAAACGTTCGCGCAGCGCGTTCACTGCCGTCTCAGAAATCGCCGCAGCCTTTGCCGACTTTCTTGCTCGTGCTTTTTTTTCTGCCACCGGGGCCCCCGGGACGCGCCGGTTTTGCGCGTTCTGGGGCGAAACAGGGAAGAGCACATTCAGCCGCGTGCCTTCTTCAAGACCCAAAATCACCTGCGCCACTTCGTCCACGGTATCTTTCTTTACTTCCTGCCCGCAGTTCCGGCAAAACGTGCGGCCCACGCGCGCATAGAGCAACCGCAGATAGTCGTAGATCTCCGTGGCCGTGGCCACCGTTGAACGCGGATTGCGCGTTGAATTTTTCTGCCTTATGGCAATCGCCGGCGCAATGCCATCAATCAGGTCAACGTCGGGCTTTTCAATGCGCTCCAGAAATTGCCGCGCGTAGGCTGAAAGCGACTCCACATAGCGCCGCTGGCCTTCGGCATAAATCGTGTCAAAGGCCAGTGAACTTTTGCCGCTGCCGGAAACGCCCGTCACCACCGTGAGCTTATTGTGCGGAATCTCAAAATCAATGTTCTTCAGGTTGTGCACCCGCGCCCCGCGCACAACAATGCTTTCGCTCTCCGCGACCTTTACTTTCGCCGATCTGTTTTCAGTTACAGCCATGGTTCCCGTGTTTCTCGAATCATTGACCCTCTAGTTCGACTCCCGCCCTCACGACATGCCATCCCGAACCGCGCACAAATCGTCTCTATCGGTCATGCGCGATCTTCTTGCGAGGTGAGGGATCTGCTCCGCTGCCGTTACGCGTTAGCCAGAATACTCGCCTTTTTTCGCAAGAGCTGGTTACCTGCTTCTGATCTGCGTCTACCGCGATCATGGCAGAATTTCTTGTATCTTCTCCGCGCCTCCGCGGTGAGCTTTCTTCCGGTTGTGGCTCTTCTCCGTGCCTCCGTGGTGAATATTCCTCCGACATGGCTTCCACAAGCCCGTGGCCCCATGCAGTCCCGGCGAGTGAGGCGGAATCCTTTATTGTAATTGGTTTCCGCCTCAAACTTCACCCGCCGTTTCATCTGCGTTTATCCGCGTAAATCTGCGGCAAAATGTTTTTCTTCGTTCCTATCAGTGGCATCAGCGTTCATCAGCCGTAAGTTTTTCCGGCAAAATCAATTTCTGCTCCAGTCCCAGTCCCAGTTTTCCCACCAGGCTCTTCAGTTCAATCACCACCAGCGGACAATCCGGCCAATTATGGCTCCAGCACACAATCAAATCGCAGCCCGTCGGTGGATGGTTATGGACGAGAAAATTCCTGCTTTCCTGTTCAAATTCAATCTTCACTAGCTGGCACCGGCCACGCTCCACCCGGCGTAGCGCTTCGCAATCGGGAAATTCAGGTTGCACGCGGATCACGTAAAAGCCCAGTTGCAGCGCCATGGCCCCAAAAAGCAACACCACTCCCATTTCATTGATCGGAGCGCACATCAGCGGAGAATCAAGCAGCGGCTCTCCATACATGGGCTGGTCCACCATAATCTTAGGTTTGGTTGGCATGCTGGTTGGTAGTTTGGTAGGTCTGCCCCGGCCGGTAGGGAACTGCAGGCGGGTCGCAACAATGTCCAACACGTCGGCAAATTCTCCCTGCAAGCCTTCCTGCCGTGCGTATTCCAGCATCCGTATTGGAACATTGCTCCATCCGCCACACCGGCGCATCAATGCCCGGCAACTGCTTCCACCCTGCTCTTCGTACTCAAACATCGTTGGCACCTTGGCCAGGCTGCGCGTGGCTTCCGCCCATTCTTGAAACAGGGTTCTCATCTCCAGTTTGTAGCCTCCGCCGTGGCGTTTCAGGTCACAAGCTTGTAGTGCCCGTCCGTAGGTTCCAAAATTCTTTCTTATGTCCCACAGGATCACTTGGGTCAGCTTTCTCAGTTCCGGGAAACTGGGCGCATGGCCCAGGGATACGGCACATTCCTTCATGGCAGCAATCACTTCTTCTTTAGTCACGATTTTCGCTCCGTTAAAAGGCTTTTGTGGCACAGGCACTCCTGCCTGTGGGGTTTTGGTCTGTGTGGGCAGAGAAACTCCTGCCTGCGATGGATTGTGGAGCGCAGCCGCCCTCGCCTGCGGCCGAGCGGGCAGACACACTCCTGCCTTTGATTTGCTCTTTGCTTAAATTTTTCGGGGTTCTTTGATCCGAGCCAAATACCAAGTACCAATTACCCATTACCGCAGGCGAGATGTCCCCGCTCTGGCTAATGGCCAATTGCTAATGGCTGGTTCTGGTGTCTCGACGCTCTCTGTGACCCTAACGATGGGCCGGCTATGATCGCGTGGTTGCTGGCCTTTTTGGGTTTCCCGCCTCCACCTTGGGGATTCCCTCATCACTCACCGGCTTAGCTCCTGCTGCCTGGTGAGTAACGGTTCGCCGCTGCCGCTCCCGGCGAGAACCTAAAACGCATAATAAACGAAAGGCGAACAGAAGTCAATAAGCGGAATGAAAATTCTGATAGTCATCGGACTTGGCAAAGCAACTGACTCTGAATGTGCCGATGGCCGTCGCCAGACCATATTTTTCAGCGGTTTACGTTAGGTTTCGTTAGATCATTTTCGGCTAGAACGCCCCCACAACGACCTGCTGTTCCGAGAGCCGAACATCAACGCTGCATAAAAACTCGACATAGCTTCTGTGAGGCCCGAGGAATCGGCCCCGCTGGGCTCAAGGGCTACCAATGCGAGCGGGCGCATACCTGCCGGGTCGAAAACAAATCGCGTCAAATCTTGAAACTCCTCGCCGATTAAGCGGCATTTTTCAAAGTCCTACAAAGACGGGTGGCCCACACATTCCTGCTTTCTCTTCAACTCACGAAACCGTGGGTGCCCCACTCTTCGCGCTTTTTGCGAAGGGTGGGATTCCACACCGTCTGCCGCACCCATCTCTGATTTCTTTGCTTGCCACGCATCCACGTCGAAACAAGTGTCAGGGCACGACTTTAGCGTTCAGCCCGGCGCGACCTAAGGGAGCAAGGGCTGCGTAGTCGTGCCATAAAAGATGCAAAAGATAACTCTTCCTTACGCCGTAGGCTGGCGCGCAGCGCAGCGGAGCGCGAATAGATTGCTGGAATGCGGTGGGTGGCCCACCTTTCCCGCCTTTTCTTTAACTCACGAAGCCGTGGGTGCCCCATCCTTCACCGCTTTTGCGAAGGGTGGGTTCCACACCGTTCGTCGCACGATGCTTGTCCTTCGATCAGCTTCGACATCCTAAAAAGCAGCGGAGCCGCTCCCTCACCGCTCGGCTCACCAAGGCTCGCCATCGGGATTCGGGATGGCCTGTCGAGGGGGATAAGGCTTCCACCAGGGACGGTACATCGAGCGCGATGCAGGATTCGTCCGGGATACGTTCGCTGACAACGATCTTGCATATCCACATCGTCTCGCGCTGACAAACTGCCCACGCCGAACACAACACCCACACAACGACATGCCGTTCCGAGAGCCGAACATCAACGCTGCATAATCACCATTACAGCTTCCGTGAGGCCCGAGGAATCTGCTCCGCTGCTCTCAAGGCGTGTACAATCTGGAGCGACCTCATGAAGACCTACTGGGTTTACATCATGTCAAACAAGTCGCGACGGCTATATGTGGGGTTCACCAGCAACCTGCCCTATCGCGTATTCCAGCACAAAAACAAGCTCTATCCTGATAGCTTCACTGCGCGATACGAATTCTACATGCTTGTCTGGTGTCAACCTTTTGAAAGCATCATCCATGCAAAGATGCGGGAAGTCGAGATTAAAGGCTGGCGTCGGGCAAAGAAGCTGAAGCTGATTCTCGCGCAAAACCCTGACTGGGCTGACTTGAGCCGCGAGTGGGAAGAAGATCCAGGCTGGAAGCTTGAACCCGATGCTCTTATCAGGCTCAAGCGGAAAACTCCGAAATCCTAAGCTTTGATAATCCCCAAAGACCAGCGGAGCCGCTCCCTCACCGCTGCGGCTCACCAAGGCTCGCCGTCGGGATTCGGGATGGCGGGTCGAGAGGGATAGGTGTTCGATTCAGGGCAACGCGTCAAGCGTGATGTAGATTTCGTCCTAGATCGCACGTCGCACTAGAAACGATCTTGCATCTCCGCATCGTGTCCCTCTAACAAACTGCTCAGGCCGAACACGATGTCCCCACTACGACATGCCGTTCCGAGCGCCGAACATCCATGCAGTCTGAATCTCCGGCGCAGCTTCCGTGAGGCCCGAGGAATCGGCCCCGCTGCTTTCAAGGGCTACCCCACTCTTCGCCGCTTTTGCAAAGGGTGGGATTCCACGCCGTTCGCCGCATGCAGATACAGTCCCGCCCACTCTTTATTTGCAAAGTCGGCGTTTTCAGTGAAACGCTGGAGGGGTTTTTGGCACCATCCAGCAGAAGCTATCTCAATCAGTCGGATGACCGCCCTATCCCCTCGGGGTTCGCAAGAGCCATTCTCAATATTTGTGAGACACCTTCTAGAAGAAGAAAAACTCTATGAAAACATGTTTAATGCTTGTGTTTCTAGGTCTGGTTGCGTCCGGGCCCGCATCTGCTCAAAGCGCCTGCGCTCAACTGGGAGTTAATTGTTCCCACCCCACTACCCCGCAGCGTCCTTCAAACGGTAACGGAGGCGGTTCAAACAACGGAGGAGGTTCTTCAAATAGCGGAAGCCGAAGCTCAAATGGCGACACCGGTTCACAGATAAGGACCTACAACCACAACGTCAAGCAATTGCGAAAGAGCCACGAAGTGGGCGTTAAGGCTGATTCCGCCCTGAACAAAGAAAAGTGGAGCGAGGCAGCGAAACTCTTCAATGAAGCCATCATGGACTTGCCGGTCGACTTTGACGGTGGAGTGGGCTCAGAAAATCAACAGGTGCGGGCAGGGAATTTGAAAGCGCTATTCTGGCTGAACCACGCTTATTGCCTGGACAAAATGGGTCAGCACGAAAAGGCGGTTTCAGAGTGGCAGTGGGTGGTCGACAACAGCGCATCCGCGCGCCCGGAAGACGTTGCCCGGGCACGCACGAATATCACGATAACTCAACAGGAGATCTACGAAGCTCAGATGGAGAGAAAAAGACAAGAGGCGCTCAAGTTGCACAATTCTGATTTTCACCCTCACTGAGAATCACAAGAGTTCGGGAGCGCTGGCCAGCGGCCCGCTCTTTCTTCTGGCACAATACCGTCGTGTCCCACTCTTCGCGCTTTTTACGAAGGGTGGAATTCCACACCGCTCGCTGCACAATGCTCCTCCATGAGCAGACTTGAAATCCCACAGACCAGCGGAGCGGATCCCTCGCCGCTCCAGCTCACCAAGGCTCGCCGTCGGGATTCGGGGCAGCATGTCGACTAGGGATGGCGCGACGCGCGGACAAAGCACGATCTGAAATGCCCCATCGTCCCCTGCTACCAAACTGCTCACGCCAAGCCAAACGCCCACACAACGACATGCCGTTCCGAGAGCCGAACATCAACGCCGCATGATCATCGTTGCAGCTTCCGGTGAGGCCCGAGGAATCGGCCCCGCTGCTCTTAAGGGCTACCAATCCTTCGCGCTTTTTGCCAAGGGTGGGGTTCCACGCCGTTCGCCGCACGTCATCTGATTTTTTCACGACGGGCGATCCTCAGTTGTCTCCGTGGTAGATGTTTTACGCGATCGCTTTCAGCATGTCCGCGGGCGCGGCGTTGTCGCCAAAAGTTTCGCTCACATGGACGAAGAGATCTTTGTTCCCAGGCGCAAACACAAAGCTGCCGCCAAGTTGCAGCGGATCTTTTCCCAGCCGATGCTGCTTGTGTCCCGCCGCTTTGGCCCGTTTGCGCGCCTGCAAGTTGTCTTTGCGCAGAAGGTGGAGCAGGGAAGCGTGGCGCAGGCCAACGGTTTTATAGGCTTCGCGCTTGTCATCGATCAGAAGAGGGAACTGGATTCCGGTCTTCTCGCGGAAGAACTTGGCATAGCTCGCGTCCCCCAGTCCAACCACGGCCAGGTGCGCGCCTTTCTTCTTGAACTCAGCTTCAAATTCGCGCAACTGCGCGACGTGCTCTCCGCAGAAGATTCAAC
Organism: Acidobacteriaceae bacterium; assembly: GCA_027307045.1. Lineage (GTDB taxonomy): Bacteria > Acidobacteriota > Terriglobia > Terriglobales > Acidobacteriaceae > Angelobacter. The sequence continues at coordinate 13,766 of DAHUXR010000012.1, read as the reverse complement.
CGTAGTGCCGAAGAAACACCACCACGGCAGGTCCCGCTTCCCACAGGGAGCCGAGCCGCGTCGCTTTGCCGTCGGCGTCAGGGAGCGTTATTCCGGCGAGCTTGCTGCTGAGTGATTCAGCCATGCCGGACATTCTCCTGGCAGTCGCTCATGATGTCAAGCCGCGAGCGAATATATTAAGCACGCGGTTTACGCGAACGCGAAATTTCAAATTTAAAATTTCAATTTTAAATCTCGAATTTTGCTATTCTTTTTTGCCTATGCGTGAAATTAAAGGTGCGGTTGCAGTTGTAACCGGAGCGGCTTCAGGAATCGGCCGCGCCCTGGCCGTGGATCTGGCGAAAATGGGCGCGCAGCTCGCGCTGGCCGACGTAAACGTTGCTGCTTTGGAAGAAACCCGCGCGCTGCTGGGCAATGCCACAGCGCGCACCTATAGCGTGGACGTTTCCAAAGCGCCTGCCGTTGAGGCCTTCGCCCAGGCCGTGCAACGCGACTTTGGCCGCGCATCCTTATTAATCAATAATGCCGGCGTCGCCCTGATGGGCACGCTGGCTGAAGTTTCCTTAGAGGACATGCACTGGCTGATCGGCATCAACTTCTGGGGCGTGGTGCACGGCTGCAAGTTCTTTACGCCCTTGCTTCAGCGTGAGAGTGACGCGCACATCGTCAACCTCTCCAGCATTTTTGGCTTGATCGGGCCGCCCGGGCAGACCGCCTACGCTGCCAGCAAATTTGCCGTCCATGGATTCAGTCAATCACTGCGTGAAGAGCTTCGTGCCACCAGCTCTATCAAAGTCACGTCAGTGCATCCGGCGGGCATTGCCACTCCCATCGCAAACACCGCACGCGCCGGAAGCGGCGTGACCCCGGCGGCCCGCCAGGAAGCGGAAGAGTATTTCAAGAAAGTAGCAACCATTCCGCCGGAAGAAGCTTCGCGAGTCATCATCAAGGGCATTCTGGGAAACAAGAACCGCGTGCTCATCGGCTCGGACGCGTACCGCATTGACCGGATCCAGCGCCTTTTTCCCTCACGCGCCAGCGCCATGTTTGCCAGTTTTCTGGAGAAACGCAGAGGGCCAAAGTCACAGGCTGCTGCCGGAGCGTCGAAAACTGTTTAATTGGCGGAACAACTTGCTGCAAGTCAGGACTAAATGGCCGAAATCCGGTTTGAATTGCATTTAGGAAAAGAAGGAAAAAAGCATTCCTGCTTTTGACAATTCCTTCCCGGCGAGACATAATTCAACGCCTTATTTTCTATTGATGGATAATTGCGTTCGCTGGTTCACGCGGCAAGAAATCTGATGCAGGACCAGGTTTTTTGCCATAAAGTGTCCCTGACTCATTTTTGCGTCCCATTTTTTGGCGTCTGTGGTCTGGGCGATTTCAAGCTGTGCGTCCGTGGGCGGGATGCAGATATGCAATCAAAGTTTAGTTTTAGGAGACTGCGTCCGGCGCAATCATGTGGCATAATACTGGGCCATTAAAAGATAGAAGAACTATTCATTTCATGAATGAGCACTCATTCACGTTTCCACTGGCCTTTCCGCCCGACTCCATCGGACGACAGCGCCAGATCATTTCCTCACGCTTCGCCACTGCTACCTGGGAGGGTTTATGCGGTTTATCCATTTGTTGAAAATCTTTCTTGCGTCCTTGCTGCTTACCGGCATGGTTTTTGCGCAGGGTGTCGGCGCCTCGGGTGATATCCGGGGAACGGTGACCGATCCGTCCGGCGCGGTTGTTACCGGCGCCAATATAACCGCGACCGATGTTGCTAAAGGAATCAAGCACACGGTGGCCACGGATGCCAATGGCCAATATCGACTGACGGGACTCCAACCAGCCACATATAGCCTCAGCGTCTCAAAACCTGGCTTCCAGTCGGAACTGGCAAAAAATGTTGTGGTGAACGTCGGCCAGACCTCGACCGTCGATTTTCCCATGAGGGTATCGCAGGTTTCTGAACAAGTGGAAGTTACGGCTGAGCCGCCGGTTGTTGAAACCGAGAGAGGCGCGCAGGCCAACGTCGTTACGGAGCAGACCATCCGCGACCTGCCTATCAATCGCCGCGACTATCTGACATTTACGTTGCTGGCTCCCGCCGTCTCTGATTCCACCCGGCTCTCTTCTGACCAGGACTTCCGCGTAAAGCAAACTCCACAGAGCGGTCTCTCCTTTTACGGCAGCAATGGTCGCGGCAACAGCGTGACCGTGGACGGCGGCGAAGTGAATGATGATGCAGGCGGCGTTCGCCTGAACATGGGACAGGATGCGGTGCAGGAATTCCAGATCAACCGCAGCAATTACGGAGCCGACCTCGGCGGCGCCAGCGGCGCGACCATCAACATCGTTACCAAGTCCGGCGGCAATGATGTTCATGGCAGCCTGTTCGGCTACTTCCGCAATGATGCGCTGGATGCAGCCAATCCTTTCTCCATCAGCCAGGCTCTTGCGCCCGGCCAGACTTTTAATCCTGCCGCGCCGGATGTTCAAGGCACCCATGTGAAAGACAGCCTGACACGCGAGCAGTTTGGCGGCGCGATCGGCTTCCCTATCAAGAAAGACAAGACTTTCCTCTATAGCTCTTTTGAAGGGCTGCTGGGCGATGCGCAGAACGCCGTTCCATTGCTGACGGATACCAACATCTTCCGGCCGCAGGGCGCCGGTTCAGGGAATAACCAGGTTGCGATTTTAAACGGCTTGGCAACACTTCCTGGCAATCCGTCGGTCCCTTGTATTACTGGGAGCATTGCGATACCGGCGGCAGTGTGCGCTGGAATTCTCACCAACGTCCTTACTATCAATCCAGCTGCCAATCCTCTTAGTAGTTATCTCGTGAATCAGTTTGAATCCAATGGTGGGTTGTTCCCTTACACCAACCGCCTTTATTTGGCTTCCACGCGGCTTGACCACCAATTCAGTGATCATAATCAGGTTGCGCTTCGTTATAGCTTTGGGCACGATCTCGAACAGAATCCCGATGTGACTTCACTGACGGGCTTCTCGCGCGGCAGCTCGGTGAAAGCCTTCGATCACACGTTGCTCGCATCATGGTTCCACCAGTTCAGCCCCAACACTCTGAATGAAGCTCGCGTCCAGTGGAACTACTCAAATTTCGATGTTAATCCAAATACTCCTGGCCAGGCAGGGCTGGATATCCCGGGCTTTGGCAATCTTGGCACGCAAATTTTCCTTCCGAGCTTTACCATTATGCGGCGTTATGAGTTCGCCGATAACGTAAGCCTAGTTCGCGGCAAACACAACATTAAGTTCGGCGGCTATGAGCTCTATCGTGGCAATCACTCTGAGTCGCACACATTCTTCCCTGGCCGATTTGTGTTCGGCAATCTGCCCGGGGGGATTCTTAGCCCTTGTTTGCAGGTGCCCGTCGCATGTGGTTTAACAGCAAGTCCAGCCACCATCGACTCGCTTCAGTCGGCTGCGTTGGGTTTACCACAGTTCTATCAGCAGGGCTTCGGCAATCCCATCTATAACTACCCGCGCCCCTTCACCGCCGCTTTTGTACAAGACCAGTGGCAGATGGCGTCTAATTTCACGCTGAACGTTGGCGTGCGTTATGAAGTGGATTCGCAATACGGCGCACTGAACACAGACAAGAACAACTTTGCTCCGCGCCTCTCATTTGCCTGGGACCCGTTCAAAGACCACAAGACGGTCATCCGCGCGGGCTATGGCATCTTCTACTCACCAATTTATGGGCAGATTGCTGATGTAGTTCAGACCCTGGGACTGGTCAATGGCGTCCGTCAGATCGCGCAGACGTTTGTTCCGCTTACCGGCGCACCCGGCAATCCGGCTCTCACTTCAGCTGCAATCTTCCAGACTTTGTTTGCTCAGGGCAAAATCCAATGCACCACTCCCGCTGCCGGCAACGCTGCCTGCATCACGCCGGCGGACTTGACGCAGTTCGGCATCAACATTACGCATACCGGCCCAGTTCCTCCGTTGAGTGTTCTGTTCAGTGGCCAGCCCAACTATCAGAACCCTTACTCGCAGCAGGCTGAGTTCGGCATTGAGCGTGAAATTACCAAGGGCTGGGCTGTATCGTTGAGCGGCATTTACGTTCATACCATTGGATTGCCGGTCGCCATTGATACAAATGCCTTGCCTGCTCCTTTGACGACAGTGACCCTGGCTAACGGACAGAGCGTTTCTTTCCGCAACTGGGCAGCTCCCCAGTGTGCGGGAGCAGGAATTGTCAACTGCTTTGCCAATCCACTGCTGCTTCAGAACGACGTCTATTCATCCAAGGGCTCGGCTTTGTATGAAGGCGCCATTCTGGAAGTAAAGAAACGCTTCAGCGCGCATTTCTCCGTGCTGGCAAATTACACGCTCAGCAAAGCCTTTGACACAACTACTGACTTCAACAGTGATTTTGGTCCGGTTGATAATACGAACCTGGCTGCGGAACGCTCATTATCCACCTTCGACCAGCGTCACAAAGTCGTGATTGCCACTATAGTTGATACTGGGAACAGTCATGGCAGGCTATTCTCTGGTTTCCAGCTTGCTCCCATCTTCCGCTACAACAGCGGCCATCCCTTTGACCTGCTCGCTGGAACCGACGTAAACGGTGATCGCCACAGTACAAATGATCGTCCCATTGGTGCCGCGCGAAACACCGGGTTAGGTCCTGACTTTATGTCTTTTGACATGCGGATCAGCCGCCGATTCAAAATGGGCGACCGGGCTGACCTTCAGCTTTTGGCCGAAGGCTTCAATCTGGCAAACCGCACTAACTATGCCAGCGTGAACAATGTGGTGGGACCTAGCTTTGGCCTGCAGCAAGGCTTTACTACCTTCAATGTTAGCGGCACTAACACGGCTTCACCCAGCACGCCGTTGGCATTCACTTCGGCCTTCCCGATGCGCCAGTTGCAACTTGGTATTCGCATCGGCTTCTAGCTCTTAACCTGAACGACGGAGGCGATATCGTCTCCGTCGTTTTTCTCTTTAGCTGCAAATTGCCTGTCGGTTAGCTATCAGTTCAACCATCTCGACGTTTTGACTGCAAATGTCTGTTGCTTCCTCAACCACGCCCCATTTGAGCCAGGTTACCGGCGCACAAGCCGTGGTCACTGCTTTGGTCCGGCATGGTATCACTGCGGGCTTCGGGATTCCCAGCATTCACAACATTGCGGTATATGAGGCGCTGCGGCAGACGCCTGAATTTCACCATTGGGTAGTTCGCCATGAACAAGCCGCCGGTTATGCGGCTGACGGCTTTTATCGCCGCAGCGGGCAGATAGCCGCCATCTTTGCTTCCACCGGTCCCGGAAACCTGTTCACGCTGGTTCCGCTGCTGGAAAGTTTGCAGAACAACATTCCTGTCCTTCTCATCGGCACCAATATTGCATCTTCCATGCTGGGCAAGACCGGCGGAGCATTGCATGAGACGCCTGACCAGTTGGAGATTATTCGTCCTCTCACGCGGTTTGCGCGGCGGGTCACCAGCCCTGATGCTCTGATTGAGACGATCGCCGAAGCTGTAGCCGTGCTCCACGGACCTTTGCCGGGACCTGCTTTTATTGAGATTCCGCACGATTTTTTTCTTGCCTCCGTAAACGTCGATCTGTCAAAGCCCGCGCTGCCGAATTCCACTTCGCATCCGGCGCTGTTGTCGCAAGAGATAGAAGACTCTCGCCGACAGATTGCCGCCTGCCGCGCCCCCGCAATTCTCATCGGCGCGGGTATACGCGCTAGCGCAGCCGCTGTCCGCCAGTTTGCCGAGCTTCTACAATGCCCGGTCTTTACCACAACCAGCGGGAAGGGAATGTTTCCCGGCGATCATCCGCTGTCTCTGGGCTGCATCTCCCGTCTCGGAGCCGTACAGGAGGTCCTCGGGCAAAGCGATCTGCTCATTTCTTTTGGAGCGCGTCTCACCGAATTCGATACAGGCCGATTCGGCCTGCAACTCCCTCCACAACACATTCAGGTTATTCAAGACGCGCGCGACGCCGGAGATAGAATTCCTTCCAGGAAGATCGTGGGGAAAATGTCCGAGATCGCTCAGGCATTCGCGCAGGGCGTTACGGCCCGTTCATCATGGTGTGATGTCGCCGCAATCAAGGCGAGCGAATCGCAACGGCTGGAAGCGCTGGGACAGGATAGCTATGCGGCTCTTAAATTGATCCGGGCAGCCATGCATCGTAATGATGTGCTGGTGAATGATCAATCCATCCTCAATTACTGGGCATCGGCTTTTTTCCCTGTGCTGGAGCCGGGAACGTTTCTTTATCCCTCAGGATCGGGAACCCTTGGCTATGCTCTGCCTGCGGCCATCGGCGCAGCCTGTGCCATAAGGCGCTCCGGCGAAGCGCGCAAGATCGTCTGCATCGCCGGCGATGGCGGCTTCCAATACACGCAGCATGAACTGGCCACTCTGGCGCAGTATGATCTACCGGTGAAAATTCTTCTGGTCAATGATGACTCGTATGGCGTGATCGCATTTTTGCAGCGGACAATGTTCGGCCAGACACACGAAGTCGCTCTCAAGAACCCGGATTTTTGCCGCGTGGCGGAAGCTTATGGCATCCGCGCCGAGCGCATCACTTCCATTGACGCTTTGCGGCAGCGCATTCCGCAGTGGCTCAGCGCGCCCGGTCCTGCTTTGCTGGAGTGGCACGCGCAGTTAAAGGCGCCATGGGAAGTTGGCGCTATTCCACGCCCAACCGGTATCGCCCAGAAAAGCTCATAATGCTTTTTACCATCCTTTAAGGAGATTGAAAGCCCATGCCAGAGCAGTCAGCCCACAAGAGCGTAAAACAACTTTTCGATCTCAAGGGACGCGTAGCCATCATTACAGGCGGATCGATTGGACTGGGCCGGCAAATGGCTGAGGCTCTGGCTGAAATGGGAGCGAATCTGGTTTTGTGTGCGCGCAAGAAAGAACGCTGTGAACAGGCCGCGCATGACATGGAAAAGCTCGGCGTCCGCGCTGTAGCCATGGCTTGCGACGTAAAAGACCAGGCCAGCGTTGAGCAGTTGATCGCCGGAGCTATGGCAGAGTTCAAGCGGATCGATATTCTCATTAACAATGCCGGCATTTCATGGGGCGCTCCCACGGAAAAAATGACTCTGGCGGAGTGGAACAAGGTGATGGAAACCAACCTGACGGGAACGTTTCTCTGCGCGCAGGCTGCGGGTAAAATTATGCTCAAGCAGCAAAGCGGCAAGATCATTAATATGGCATCTGTCGCGGGAATCAGGGGCGCGCCGCCGGAAACGGTGGAAGCAATTGCGTACCATGCCAGCAAAGGCGGAGTGATTTCCTTTACTCACGATCTGGCGGTCAAGTGGGCGCGGCATAATATCCAGGTCAATGCCATTGCCCCAGGATGGTTTCCCACGCACATGTCTGACAAAGTTATCGAACACAAGCGAGATTACCTGCTCAGCCACATTCCCGCGCGACGCTTTGGCTCCGATCATGACTTGAAAGGCGCGGCGGTCTTTCTTGCTTCGGACGCATCGGCCTACGTCAACGGCCACGTGCTGGTGGTGGATGGAGGCCAGTCCGCCTGAGGTCATTATGATTATTCCTCTTACTCCATTGCGATTCTTGCGTTATTCCAGCCAGCAATTTCCCCGGCGCACGGCCGTCGTGTGTGGCGATCAACGATTCACATACGCTCAATTTTCTGACCGCACCGCGCGCCAGGCCGGAGCATTGCGCTCGCTTGGCATCAAGTCCGGTGAGCGCGTCGCGTTTCTCGGCGCGAATTGCCATCGCCTGCTTGAGGGATATTACGGCGTGGTGGAAGCCGGCGGCATCCTGCTGCCTTTGAATATCCGTTTGGCTTCGCAGGAGCTGGCGTACATTCTTAATGACTCAGAAGCGGATGTGCTTTTCTTTGAAGAGCAGTTTATTCCGCTGGTTGAGTCATTCCGCAACGATCTCAAGTCGGTCAAGCATTTTGTCCCATTGGACTTCAAACCAAATCAGCCGTGGATGGCACAGCAGAATTATGAGGAGATGCTGGCCGCAGCCACGCCGTATCGCGCGGACGTGATGCAGATCGACGAAAATTCCGTGGCCGAACTTTTCTATACCAGTGGCACCAGCGCCAATCCCAAGGGCGTAATGCTGACGCATCGCAACATTTACCTTCACGCGCTCAATGTCGCGATCGCCTTCGGAAGCAAAAGTGAATCGGTGGAGCTGCATACTATTCCCCTGTTTCACGCCAACGGCTGGGGCGTGGCGCATTCGCTCACTTATGTCGGCGGCAAGCATGTAATGATGCGCAAATTTGAGACCACCGAAGTCTTTCGACAGATCGAGCGTGAAGGCGTGCAGTCCTTGAGCGTGGTCCCTGCGATGGCAACGGCGCTGGTCAACTGCCCGGAACGGCCCAAGTTCAATCTGAAGAGCCTTGAGCGCATGAGCCTGGGCGGCGCGGCGTCGTCTCCCACACTGGTGCGTGAAGTGGAAGAAAAGCTGGGCTGCGCCTGCTATTCCGGTTACGGCCTCACGGAAACCGCGCCAGTCCTGACGACGGCGCGCATGAAAGCCGGATTAGATTGGGAAGGCCGCGCCCGCTATGAGAAGCAAGCAAGCACGGGCCACGCCATTCCTGGAGTCGAGATCCGCGTGGTCGATCCCGACGATAATGATGTTCCGCGTGACGGCAAAAGCATTGGTGAGATTGTTGCCCGCAGTGACGGTGTAATGGCCGGCTATTGGAAGCAGCCGGAAGCCACCGCGCAGGTCATGCGCAATGGCTGGTTCCACACCGGTGACATGGCCACCATGGACGAAAACGGCTATGCGCTGATCGTCGATCGCAAAAAAGACATCATCGTAAGCGGCGGCGAAAATATTTCGTCTCTGGAAGTTGAGAAGGCCCTGCTGGCGCATCCTGGGATTTATGAAGTGGCCGTGATTCCTGTACCAGACGAACGCTGGGGCGAAGTGCCAAAAGCTCTGGTCGTGATGAAGCCGGGCGTAACCGCGACAGAAGTTGAAGTTCTGGAATTTTGCCGCAGCCATCTGACCCACTACAAATGCCCGCGCACGGTTGAATTCCTTGATACGCTGCCGCGGACCGGGACCGGCAAAGTGCTCAAGAAAGAGCTGCGCAAGAAATACTGGTCGGGAACGGAAAGTATTCGGCCAGAACTGGCGACGAAAAAATAATTGTTTTAAATCCCGAGCGCCGCGAGGGACCCCTATTGCAACCGAGGCAGTTAGGGGGCTTCACCAACTTCTGATTGAAGCTGGTTGTCGTGGTCCGTGAATAAGATCGTAGGGTTTCCCTCGCTACGCGCGGGATTACGAAAAAATATGCCCAAACGCACACTCGATTCTCCCGAAGCACTCAAATATCTTGTCGGCCAGGAAATCGCCGTTACAGACTGGTTCAACATTACGCAGGAACGTATTCGGCAATTCGCCGATGCCACGCTCGACCATCAATGGATCCATGTTGACGTTGAGCGCGCCCAACGGGAATCGCCTTTCAAAGCGCCGATCGCCCATGGCTTTCTCACGTTGTCCCTGCTCCCGCACTTCATGCATCAGGCGTTGGAAATCAAACATGGCATCCGCCTGGGCGTGAATTACGGGTTGAATCGCGTGCGCTTTGTCTCGCCGGTGCGCGCGGGATCACACATCCGCGCCCGCATCGTACTTCAATCATTGAAAGACGTGCCCCCTGACGGAATGGAAGCACTGTTCAATGCGACCGTGGAAGTGGAAGGCGGCGAGAAGCCCTGTTGCGTGGCGGAGTGGGTAGTGAGGTATTACCGCTGATCTTAATCCCGAGCGCAGCGAGTGATCGCTATAAACTTCGATGTACCGTCAGTCATGAAGAAGCCGGTAAAAAGTCCCTGAGCGGGGAATCGACCGATCAGAGGCTTCCTCCCACTGTACTCAGGATTCGGGAGGGCAGAGCAGTTACAATCCCGCTCTCTTTGTTGCGCTCAGTCCTACCCTCATCAGCGTCTTTGCCACTTCACCCAACGAAGCGAATCGCTCATCCTTCGTCAACCCGTGAAAATAGCGATAGTAAATCTGTTGAATGATCACCGCTACCTTGAACATGGCAAACACGTAATAAAAAACGATGTCAGATAGATCGCGTCCGTTTTTGTCGGCGTAGCGTTGCGCCATTTCGGCGCGGCGTAGCATTCCCGGGACAATCGTTGGCCCCCAGCGCACCATCTGCATCTCCGGAGGATCGTCGGGGTCAATCCAATAGGCCAGCGCGGTGCCCAAGTCGGTCAGCGGATCGCCCAGCGTGCACATTTCCCAATCAAGAACGGCCTTGATGCGCGTGATGTCCGTGGGATCAAGCACCATGTTGTCGTACTTGTAGTCATTGTGGATCAGGGTTGCGCCGCTGTGTGACGGCATGTTTTCGCGCAACCATGCGGAAAGCGGTTCCACTTCCGGCAGGTCGTGTGTCTTCGATCCCTGATAGCGCTCCGTCCAGCCGCGTACTTGCCGCTCCAGATAGCCTTGCGGTTTGCCTAACTCGCCCAGACCAAGCGCGGTGTAATCCAGACCATGCAAGGCAGCCAGATTGTCGATGAACGATTCGCTGAGTTTCCTTGCTGTCTCATGCGGCAACGCCAAGCCAGCGGGAAGGTTCCGCCGCAAGATCAGCCCGCGTACCCGCTCCATCACATAAAACGGCGCGCCGAGCACGGAATCGTCTGTGCAGTAAAGCAATGGCTTTGGCGTGGGATAAGCCAAGTGCAGCTTTAACAGCACGTTATATTCGCGCCCCATATCATGCGCGGATTTCACTTTGCTGCCAAACGGCGGACGCCGCAACACCATTTCTTTTTCACCCAGTGCGACGGAATACGTCAGATTGGAGTGTCCGCTGGGGAATTGCTTTACCACCAGCTCGCCGCCGAGGTCAGGAAAATGGCTGCGAAGATATGGCTCCAGCCGGGTGAGGTCCAACTCCTCACCCTGGCGGACAGCCTTTGTGCTGTCCTGCAACTCTTCGGCGATGGGAATATTCTTTGTGGCTTCGGCTGACATTAGCGTCAATCTCTTGTTCCGCTGATTTCGCAGCGGGTCCATCCCGCTTACTTTACCGATGCGTGAGAAACTCCGGATCAGTAAAGTGCGGAGTAGCATTATACGAACTTAGGGTAAACCGTCCGGCGGAGAAGAGAAACTCGCTGTAAGAGCAGTTGAGCACCATCCACGCGGCCTTCAACGTGGCTTCAGTGGAAAGATCTAACGCCCGCTGCATAGCCACGCCCACCGGTCCACCGGAGCTGAAAATTGCAATCCTCTGCCCGCGATTTCCGTTCTCAGGAAACCTGGCCAGTCCGCGCTGCACACGCGCGCTGAAATCTGCCCAAGGTTCGATTCCTTCCAGCGGCAGATTTCCATCCGCCCAACGTCCAATCACAACTTCAAAGATCCGCTGAAACGTTTTGAACTGCTCCGGCCGCGTTTGTGAATCTTTAAATGCCTGGTGCATTCTGCGGATATTGGAGTCGCTTTCAATCAACTCCGGCAATGATCGTTCCAGCACGGCCTCAGCCTGGAACTCATCGAATTCCGGCAGCACGACCGGTTCGGGCCAGGGAAGCCCAGCGCGTTTGTAGGCTTCACCCACCAGGCGCGCCGTTTCTCGCTGCCGCACCTTTGGGCCGGAATACACGCGGTCAAAGCCAAGCTGCAATCCCGCCCAATAGTCGCCCAGCATGCGGCTCTGCTCTTCGCCCTTGGCGGAAAGCTTGTCGTAGTTGCGCTCAAGAAAAGATGCTTGACCGTGACGGACGAGGAAAAGGCTGCTCATTAAGAATTGAAAACTCGAACGCCGAGGATATCACGCGCGCTGCTTCCATGCGACTAACAACAGACATATTGGCGGCCAGCAGAGATTTCCCGGAGAATCGTCAACAAACTGCTTTTACTACTTAGTAGTCCCAGGAACATGAAATTCAACGCCGTTCGCGGCGTTGGCTTGCTCTGTTGCAGCGGCGTCAAGGTCGGTAACTTGATATTTGCGCGCGTTCTGCTCGCTGAAGATCCACAGCGTCTGGCCGGCGATGGCGTAACTTTTAGCCGACACGCGGTGTCCATCGCGGAAGACAAATATCGTGCTTACGTCCGGCTCCCTTGCCGATAAGGTTGCGCCAGAGCTGGCACGGGCCCGGTCATCGTTATAGCGCCTGTTTTCTTCGCTGCGCAGATCGGAAACTTCGTCAGTGAGCTGCTGGACCTGAGCTGAAAGCTCCGCGCTGTTCCCATTGTCTGAATTTACGATAACAGGCTGCTGTGCCGGCGGACCATAGCCGTAATTATCTCCGAAGTAGTCGCCGTAGAAGCCGGGATAAGAATAGAAGGGTGCTCCCAAAAAGAGCCCGCCGCCAAACAAGAACGGGGAGCATCCGAAGCATCCATTGAAAAATCCAAAGTGGTGATTATGAAAGTGGCGAAACCCGAAAGGACGATTTACAAACACATGGTTGCGGGATACAAAAGGCCGTGATGAAAAGGCACGGTGCGATGGAGCAAAAGATGAAAGGCCGGGAGTCCGCGGGCCGAAGGAACTGAAGCCTGGGCCTGATCTGAATCCGCCAGGGGCAGCGTGAAATCCCGCAGGGCCTGCTGACCGGAACCCGCCAGATGGGCCGGACCGGAATCCGCCACCCGCATGCGACGAGAAGCCGCCACCGCCGCCGCGACCTGACATTCCCCGTTGCGCGTACAGTGAAGGAGAAATGAGAAGAGCAGCCGTACACAGGACAACCAAAGAAGCCAGCCGTTTCATATAGGTACCCTGTCTATATTTTAGTCCTTTTCCATCCTCGCCGACTCAAGTATTTATCCAATGCTTTCAATCATCTGCTGAGGTTGACACCCGGAACTATAATTTTCCGCATGAAGAAACCCATATTGTTTCTGGTTGTTATTTTTTTATACATCACCGCATTCACTCAGGCAAAGAAGCCAGCCGCAGCCGCACCGGTTCAGGCCAACGTTTATCCAATACAAGAAGGTTACGTCGATGCCAATGGCGTGCTCATCTATTACCAGACCATTGGCCACGGCGCGCCTTTGATGATTGTGCATGGTGGACCGGGCGCCTCGCATGACTACCTAATGCCCTATCTTCTGCCGCTGGCGCGGGGCAACAAGCTTGTCTTTATCGATGAGCGTGGCTCTGGCCGGTCAGAAAAGCTGGAAGACGCCGCGCAATACACGGTGGAAAACATGGTGGAAGACGTGGAGAGCGTCCGTCAGGCGCTGCACCTGGGCAAGATCAGCCTCATGGGACATTCTTACGGCGGCGTGCTGGCGCAGGCATATGCATTCAAGTATCAGCAGAACCTCACGCATCTGGTGCTGGGCGGAACGTTTTACAGCACGCGTGAAATGAACAAAGTGCTGGCCGAAGAAAAGCGCAGCATGCCGCCGAAAGCGCTGGTAAAACTGGAAGCTCTGGAAAAAGCCGGCCTCTTTAATAAGGGCAAGGACTGGGAAAAGGGACGCTATCCTGACGACTACGCCAAGCTGGCCTGGGGCGATGGCTATTTCCCTTATCTTTATCAGCGGCGACCGGACGCGAATTACGATCCGGCATCCGGCAACACGAGCACCTCGTGGGACCTCTATCGCGAGATGTGGGGCTCGGACGGAGAGTTCGTCATTGATGGCAATCTGAAATCGGTGGAATACCTGGACAAGCTTTCCACGATCCATGTGCCAACGCTGGTGATCTGCGGCGATCATGACGAATAGAATCCATCGCTCTCACGCACCATGCATG